>NZ_JALT01000017.1:0-2998 GCF_000525585.1 Streptococcus sp. ACS2 | reverse complement strand
CAAGGAAATATAAGAAATTTAGACAAAAATAAGAAAACGATTACATAGTAAAGTGAGTGAAAGTCAAATGTCACAATTTTTGCAGTCATAGGAACTTAAAAAACAAAAAAATCCAGGACCTATGCCCTGGATTTAGGAGATTATGAAAAAGAAAAGTTTTAGGATGGTTATAGTATATAAAGCAAAGCCTAAAGTTTTCTTAAAGTGGAAGATGGAATTACTTTTTCATAATGCTTACTGCTCACTTACACTAATTGAGGAGTTTTCCATTTCCCTCAGCATCAAAATGGTAGGTCTTACCTTCGATAGTGAGGGTAGTGTTCTCAGTACGTGCACCACTGTTAGGATCATAATAATGAAGTTTATCATTTACAGTGACTAGTTCCCCTTTAGCTTGTTTGCCATCTCTATGGAAATAGACATGAGCCCCATCAATAGTTTGTTCACCGGTTAGTGCATACCAATTAGGTCCAAAGTAATACCAGTTACCATTAACCTCTTTATATTGATTTTTTATAGCAGTAGCTGTTTCCTTATCAAAGTAATAGATATGGCTACCATTAGGAATAAGTGATGGGAAATAGTCTTTAGTCAAGCCATTCGCACTAACCCTACCATCAGCATATTTATTTGTCGGAGCATCAAACATATAAAGTTCTCCGTTGATAATGTGAAGCCCTAATGGGACGTGACCAGAAGCGGTAATGTAATATCTATTACCGTTTTTGGCCTTAACGAATTGAGGCCCTTTGACTTCTTTGTTATTCAAATCGTAGAATGAAGAGTAGCCGTAAGGATATAGAAATTCTTCTCTAGCAAGGTGGGGATCTGCACCGCCCGTAAAGGTATACTCTTTACCATTGATAGTTCGAACTCCCCCTTCTCTAAGTCTTTTGCCTTTAGCATCAACATAATAAGTCTTTCCATTCAAATCGACAAATTGTTCCTTAAGGCGGGCACCACTATCTTTATCGTAAAATGAATCGTTTTCAGCAAAGTTTCCTTTAACCTGCTTACCAGTACTATCGAAGTAGACCTCGACACCATCAATGACTTGTTCACCAGTAAGGCGTTTGCCGTCATTACCAATATAATACCAATTATTGTTTATGTTTTGATAATGATTTTGTCCTAAGTCTACTCGGTCTCCTGAATTTTTACTGTAATAGTAGCCATCCGAAGCGAAGTCGCCCTTAATCTGTTTACCGTCTTGGTCAAAGAAAACATTATGACCATCAACGACATGGGCACCTTTAAGAGGAGTACCTTTAGCACCGATTCTATACCAATTGTTATTGAAGTTAACATAACGATTGGTTACTTGTACTCCTGAATTTTCATCATAGTACGCTCCATTTTCAGCAAAGTTCCCTTTAACTTGCTTGCCATCTTTATCAAAGTAAAAATTGTTGCCATTAATGACTTGTTCACCTTTTACAATTTTACCTTCGTTATTAAGATAGTACCAGTTACCGTTCACTTGAACAAACTGATTGTTGCCAAGATTAACGCGTGCTCCAGAATCTTTATCATAATAGAAACCGTCATCTGCGAAAATCCCTTTAGCTTGAACCCCATCTTTGTCAAAGAATACGGTTACGCCATTAATGACTTGCTCTCCTTTAAGAGCTTTAGAGTCTGAACCGATATAGAACCATTTATCTTTATTTTCAAGGGTATTATATGAGTTACTCTGGTCATTGATTTGAACATAACGATTAGTAACAGGTTCCCCTGTAATTGCATCATAAAAAAGTCCATTAGGTGCGAAATTTCCCTTAACTTGGATACCGTATTCACCGAAGTTGAGATGCTTACCATTAATAATTTGTTCTCCCTTAATTGTATTGCCTTCGTTATCGAGGTAATAAATAAGGGTTCCTGATGGTTGCTCTAAGGAGACAAAGCTATTTTTGACGAGTGCTCCAGTGTCTTTATCATAATAATAACCATCGTAGCCAAAGTCTCCTTTTGCTTGGTGTCCTCTATAGTTAAAGTAGACACGAACGCCGTCAATAACTTGTGGACCTGTTACCACTTTTCCGTCTGCCCCAAGATAATACCAATGGGTCTCTAGAGTTGGAGCCATAGAGCCGTTCGATTCGTAGCGTGTTAATTGAATATAACGGTTTGTCACGAGCTCGCCAGTATCCTTGTCATAGAATTGGCCGTCAGAATTAAAATCCCCTTTAATTTGATATCCGTAATAAGGGGTAAAGTAAACTTTCACACCATCAATGACTTGTTCACCTTTAAGTATCTTTCCATCTTCATCAACATAGAACCAATGGTTATCGATGAACACGTAGTGTTTTTTCCCTAGATCAACTAAATTACCATCTTGATCATAGAAACGCCCATTGTCAGCAACGCTATTACGCACCTGTGCTCCATCATACTTATCGAAATAGACAGATTTTCCATTGATGATTTGTTCACCTTTTAATTTGTCGCCATTTTTATCAACATAGAAAGGATAGATAGTGTTGTTATAGTTGTATTTAGTGCTAAAAACATAGCTATCTGTTACAAGGTTACCATCTTTATCGTAGAAGTGTTCATTGCTAGCAAATCCGTCTCGAACTTGAAGGCCGTTGTAATCATTGAAATAAACTTGTTTTCCTTGAATGGTTTGTGCGCCTTTTAATGGTTCACCATTTTTATCGACATAGTAAACACCACCAAGATGATTAATATAACAATCCGTTACAAGAGCACCAGAATCTGCATCATAGTATTGTTTATTTTTTGAAAAGTTTCCCTTGACTTGTATGCCATTTTCATCGAAATAAACGTTGATCCCATCGATTTTTTGTGCACCAGTTAGGTTCTTACCACTAGCATCCTTATAATACCAGTTACCAAGGCTATCACTATAATATTGACCACCAGTAACATTGGTTTCACTATTGGTATCTGCGGTTGCTGATGCAGCCTCACTGGCAGCTCGGTCTGTAGTTACAGCTTCTCGTGTTTGGCCTGTGGCCGATTCTGCAGG
>NZ_JALT01000016.1:0-52181 GCF_000525585.1 Streptococcus sp. ACS2 | reverse complement strand
AAAAATTCGATTGGAGATAGAAAAAGAAAGAGAAGATGACAATGCGAAAAAGCAATATTTTAGGGATTTTTGTAGGACTATTTATAGGGCTGGTTACAGTCTTAGGAATGAGCCTATTTACTTTTTTTAATTTAAAATACCACTCTGTTTATTATGCTCAGCACATCCCTCATAAGGAGGGGACAGAGCCGGATATCGTTATGCTAATGGAGAATAATGGCTGGATTTATACACCGGAAATAGATGGTATTAGCTATGATGAGGACGGGTCGTACGCTATAACTAGAGAAAAAGGAACAGAATCGTCTGTATTAGATCTTTCAGGTGATACTCTATTCTTTTTCTCGGACTCAGGTGAAAGTTATATTTTTAATCGTAATTTTTCTATCCAAGATGCTTTTGACAAACGTTATCACAAGATAAAATATAATCAACGAAAAGTCCTAAAAGAAATTAGAGAGACCGTTCAACCTGTGATTGATGCTCAACCAAAACCATTAATCAACCTTCAATGGTTGTTTAATTTAATTTATCAAAGTAGGTTTAATTAGAGAATATAATTCTGCAGAATATTTTTGTTGGTTTTATTGGCCTGGATGACATAGTGGAAAAAGCGTGAGGGTTAATAGGTTTATTTCCTTGGTATTCATGACGGCTAACCTTTGAAAACACCTCATTTTTATGCTACTATGAAAGTTATGAAAAAACAGTTACAAGGCTTGACGCAGGTGGAGGTCAAGCGGCGGATAGATGCCGGTAAAACAAATCATTTTAAAGCAAAAACTGGCTCCAGCAATTGGGAGATTTTTAGGCGTAATGTCTTCAACTCCTTTAATGTGCTCAATTTTGCAATCTTTATGGCCTTGATTGCTGTTCAGGCTTGGTCTAATCTTTTTTTCTTCGGAATCATTGTGCTTAATGCCTTTACGGGGATGATGACAGAGTTGCGTGCCCGTCGCATGATTGATAAGCTCAATCTCATGAATAAGGATCAGATCCGTGTGGTGCGTGATGGCGAGGTTACTTCTATTGATCCGAAGGATATTGTCTTGGATGATATCATGCTCTTGTCTGCGGGTGAGCAGGTTCCTAGTGATGCCGTGGTTGTTGATGGGATGGCTGAGCTTAACGAGGCTATGCTGACTGGTGAGAGTGATCACATTCTAAAGAAAGATGGGAAGGAGTTGCTCTCCGGTTCTTATCTTGTGAGTGGTCAGGTCTATGCTAAGGTCATTAACGTAGCCGAGGACAATTACGCCAACAAGCTCATGCTAGAAGCTAAGACTCATAAGCCAATCGTGTCCCGTATTCTTTATAATATGGACAAGATTGCTAAGTTTACGGGAAAGATTGTCATACCGTTTGGGCTTGCGCTCTTTTTTGAGGCTTACTTGATTAAACAGCTCTCCCTTCAAGAGTCGGTAGTTACCAGTTCGACAGCCCTTCTGGGAATGTTGCCTAAGGGAATTGCCCTTTTGACAATTACCTCTCTTTTGACGGCCGTTATTAAGCTTGGAATGAAACATATCCTGGTGCAGGAGATGTACTCTGTCGAAACCTTGGCGCGTGTCGATGTGCTTTGTTTAGATAAAACAGGAACAATTACGCAAGGAAAGATGACCGTTAAGGGTTTGAAACTACTGTCGGAGCGTTTCACTAAAGAGGATTTGGAGCGCTTGCTTGCGGCCTATATGCAGCATAGCAAGGATAACAATGCAACGGCTCAGGCGATTCGAAATGCCTATGAACGTCTGGAGCATCACTATCAGGTAGGGGATGTTATCCCATTTTCAAGTGATCGTAAATGGGGTGCTATGAGCATTGACGGGGTCGGAACTCTCTTTTTGGGAGCACCTGAGATGCTTCTTAAGGAAAACCCAAAAGCAGTCGATCAGGCGCAGGCTCGTGGTTCTCGTGTTTTGATTTTGGCATGGAGTCAGTCAGCGGTTGATACAGAGACTATGAGTTTGCCGAATGATGTTGAAGGCTTGACCTTGCTCGAAATTGCCGATCCTATTCGTGAGGATGCTGCAGAAACTTTGGAATACCTACGTTCAGAAGATGTGACGCTTAAGATTATTTCTGGTGACAATCCTGTGACGGTTTCTCATATTGCCCACCAGGCTGGTTTTGCGGATTATCAAAGTTATATTGACTGTTCTAAGGTCAGTGATGAGGAGTTGGAGGCTTTGGCTGAAGATACTGCAATCTTTGGTCGCGTATCTCCACATCAGAAGAAGTTGTTAATCCAAACCCTTAATGCCAATGGGCATACCACAGCTATGACTGGTGACGGTGTCAACGATATCTTGGCACTACGTGAGGCGGACTGTTCGATTGTTATGGCTGAAGGGGATCCCGCTACACGTCAGATTGCCAACTTGGTGCTTATGGATTCAGAGTTTAAGGATATTCCTGAAATTCTATTTGAGGGACGTCGTGTGGTTAATAATATTGCCCACATTGCACCTATTTTCCTCATCAAAACGGTCTATTCCTTCCTTTTGGGGCTTATCTGTATTGCCAGTATTGTTTTTGGAAAGGCAGAGTACCTCTTGGTCTTCCCATTCATTCAGGTTCAGATGACATTAGCGGGGCAATTTATCGAGGGTCTTCCACCATTTATTTTGACCTTCGAACGTAATATACGACCTGTTGAGAAACATTTCCTCAGACGTTCGCTTCAGTTGTCTATTCCTAATGCCTTGATGCTGGTTATCAGTGTTCTTATTTTCCATCTATCTCAGGTCTATCTTGGTATGAGCAATACGGACATGCTGACGCTGTCTTACTATATGATGGGATCAACGGGTGTTCTTGCCGTTATTCGTGCTTGTATCCCTTTGAATAAGGGACGTGTGGCCTTGATTATTTACTCAGTCTTTGGTTTCTTAATCAGCTCTTACTATCTTCGAGATGTGATTGAAATTTCGACACTTAATAGCTACACCTTGCCAATCTATCTGGTAGCAATGGCTATCTGTACACCGCTTTTCTTCTGGATTAGCTACAAACAAGGTGCTTTCCAAAAAACATAAGTCAAAACTCGAGCTTGGTAACAGGCTTGAGTTTTTTTGATACCTCAACAATAGGAAAGACCTTGATGTGTATGAGATGTGGTACAATAGAGACATGAAAACAGTAGGGCACTTGACGCCAAAAGTCATTAAAGCTTTTGATTTGAACTACAAGCCTGGTGAAGAAATCACGCTGTCTGCACAACGTAAGAAGCATATGGAAAAACATCGCCAGGAATTCAGTGATTTTGATGCCACCTATGAGCGTATTCCAGAGATTATTGCTCATCCGGACTATATCGGTCGCCATCCTAATGGTCAGTCCTTGGAATATATCAAACGTATTGATGGTAATGTTCTGGTAGCGGTCAGATTATGTGATAAACTTAATGTCCGTACCATGTTTGTGATTAAAGATTCTAAGCTGAAAAATTATCTAAATGCTGGTAGAGCTAAGAAAATGTGATATAATATAAGTAAGAAATAACAACGAGGGCGGAAGAGGCAGCCGCCGCACCTTCGGGTCTGAAAGAGATGCAGGACTGTCACCCTGCCGTTGTTTATCAAACCGAGAAGTCCCTTTGGGGGCTTTTTTGCGTAGCAAAGGTATCAATTCTTACAAAAATACAAAAAGTGTATTGACAAAAATAAAAAAACTGTATATAATAACTTTAAAAGTAAGCGCTTACTTAATGTAACAGTTGATTTATGAAGGTTTAGAAATGTTATGCATAGTTTATGTCATTTTATTTCCTTCATCGCAATTACTTTAAGGAGAATACTTATGAGAAAAAATATGAAATCGTTAATGGTTTTGGCTCTTGCTGTGACTTCTTTTGGGACTTTGTCTGGAGTTGCTGCAGCTACGCAGTATCCAGGTGGTGGTGTTTGGACTTACGGGGCTTCTAACGGTGGTGCTTTTTCGAATTACTATCATGGTTCGAAATATCATAGTTCAACTGTAGTTAGTCGTTGGACCTCTAAATCTAGTAAGGCCTATGCTTATGCCGGTCAGACTTCGTATGCTTTTATTAAAACGTCTTTTGGCGAGCAGGCTGCCTTTTACTATAACTATAATTAATTAAGTAACGGTGACTAGGTTGAATGTAATATGTCAACCTAGTTTTTGTTTCCTTGTAATGGTTCCATTTTCGACCGTAAACTTTATTTCAATACAAAGATATATAATTGTTCCGTTTAGGAGGTTTGTATGAAACGTGTTTTTATATTCATCTCGACTATCCTGTTTTCTTGCTACTTAGTCACAATGATTGTTCAACAAAATCAGCAAATATCTTTTTCGAGTTATAATGCTGTAGATGTGACTGGTCAGGCTTTGACTGATCATAAGGTATCTAATCGCAAGGAAGTAACAGATGCTTTAACTAATTTAGCTAATGAGCATAATAGCTTAATTGCTAGACGGATTGTTCAACCAAATGAAAAGGGTGAAATAGATTTTCGTTATCAGTTTTACGGACACGTTTCTCCACCTTCTAATTTAAAAAGGGCTTCTCAGGAGAGTGCTGAAGGCAGTGATATAGTTAGTAACTATCTAATTGTCTCAGGTGATTTAAAGGGAGCAGAACTTATCTCGACATTCAGTCAGCTTGGCTATAATGCGGTTGATTTTTCTTCTTATTCAATACTGTCTTTACTTTTAACAATATTATTGAATGAGGTTTCACTTATTAGTTTCGCATTATTTCTGTTGACCTTTGCTTCACTAGTGTTGATTTACCGAATAAAGGATTTAAGGGATGCGGGAATCAAGCTTGTTTCGGGGCAAAGCATGATGAAAGTAATGTTATCATCATTTATCGTTGATTCTAGGCAGTTATTGGTTGCATATTGTTTATCTATTCTTATTGGGGGAGTAGGTTTGTGGCATTTTCGGATTTTGCAATCTTTGCCTATATTACTTTATTTTACAGGAGTAACTTTATATTTTTTTGCGCTATGTTTTATTTCTCTTGGGTTAAGTTTAATATATCTACTAGGGTTAAAAGCAACTTCTTTAGTTGAAGTTATGAGAGGGCGCCTCCCCTTAAGAAGACTTCTAGGAGTGATGTTCTTAGGACAATTCGTTGCAATTGTAGTTGTTGGTATTACTGTAGGTACGTTGTTGAACAGTTATCAAGATTTTGTGCAATTAAATAGTGCTAAAGAAGAGTGGTCTATAAATAGAAATTACTACCAGCTATCTTATAGTTATAGCTCTGCCTTTACACAAGGTAAGGAAGAAGAAAAGCAGAATAAGTCTTGGTATGACTTCGCAAATCGTACTCTAAAGGACGATAAAGGGCTATTTGTAAAAACAAATTTACGTCAGTTCTTAGTATCAAATATAGCTAATGGGGTTAAAATAACAGACTATGTGCCTAATGGGAATACCATTTATGTTTCACCTAATTACTTGGAAAAGCAAAATGTTGGTGTCTCCGATGAATTTTTAGCACAAATGAAAAAACTTAAGCGTGGCGAATTTGGATTAATAATTCCAGAGAAGTTGAAGAATAGTAGGAAAGAGTTAGAGAGTATATATTCAGAATATATGTCAGGTTTCTCAAGTCGTAGTCTAAATCCTCATAGTCATCACTTATTTAAGGTATCGGTCTCTACCGAATTCGTAAAAGATAAGAAAAAGCGTTTTTTGTACAATACAGATAGTGACATACCTATGCAATTCCTTAATGATCCTATTATTGTTGTGACTACACCTGAAGCAATGGGAGATACACCAAGTAGTCAGTTATTTTGGGGAACAGAAGTAGGTTCGGGACTACACATGACGGGCTATAAGGATAGCATTGATTTACTTAAACAAGGTGGTGTTTATCAGTGGGTTTCTTATTTGACTAATAATCGTAATAGCTACTATAAGATTCTTTCAGAGAGTCGTAGTCGCCTTGCTTTTCTATTAATTGGTGTTTTATTAGGTTTATTGACCTCTATACTTTTATTTGACAGTATGAACCTTCTTTACTTTGAGCAATTTAGAAAAGAAATCTTTATCAAGCGATTATCTGGTATGAGGTTTGAAGAAGTGCATTTTAACTATCTTTTTTCACAAATCTGTGTTTTAGGTGTTGCACTTGTGTTTTTGATTTTCTTGACTCATCATTTGATTATGAGTTTACTTATAGTTTCCTTGTTTATTATCAACATGTTTACCATTTTATACAGACAGACGCTTACTGAGAGTAGAACTTCAGTCAGTGTTTTGAAAGGAAAGTAATATGATTGCAATTAAGAAACTAAGCAAATATTTTGGTAAGCGAGTTATTTTTGATGATTTAAATTTATCTTTTGATAAAGGAAAGATATATGCGCTTATCGGAGAAAGTGGCTCTGGGAAAACAACTCTTTTAAATATTCTGGCAAAACTAGAGACTTATGATAGTGGTTCTGTCACTTATGATGGTACAGACTTGAAAGAGATTAAATCTCAAGTCTATTATCGTGATTATTTGGGTTATTTGTTCCAAAACTTTGGGCTTATTGAAAATGATAGTATAAGTTACAACCTGGATTTGGGGTTGGTAGGAAAGAAACTCAGAAAGAATGATATTCAAGAATGCAAAGAAAAAGTGATGAAAGATGTTCATCTGGAACATTTAAATCTTAATCAAAAAATATACGAATTATCTGGTGGAGAAGCACAGCGTGTTGCTCTGGCTAAACTTTTTTTGAAAAATCCTCCTATCATACTAGCTGATGAGCCAACAGCTTCTTTGGATCCTGATAATGCTCAAGAAATTATGGACTTAATTCGATCACTAAAAAATCCAAATCGTATTATTATTATTGCTACCCATAATCCAGGTATTTGGGAACAAGCAGATCAAGTAATTCGATTAAATAAGATTCGATATAACAACTCTAACGACGATATTAGTTAGTTTTAATATCGAGAACCTAGGTTAAGAGGTATTTTGACTTATTCTCATAAGATATCCTGAGGAGATGCAAATACCATATAATGTAAGAAATAAAGTCAGTTGGGTCGTTGAAATTGTCAAAATTAACAGAAAATTCTTGACATCTCTCTAAAAAGGAGTACAATAGTTAGTAAATCAGAAAGTAACTGGTCTTAGATTTTCAGGGAGCCTGCGGTGATTGTGAGTAGGTAATCGAGATGAGCGAACATTGGGCTGATTGGATGATAATGAGAAGGTAATACATATTCTTCTCGGTTGGCACCCCTTACCGTGCAACTCCTTGTTAGAGGAGATAGAGATGATGGTCGTTTTTTGGAGACCATTAACTGAGGTGGTACCGTGTTAAACTAGATTTAATGCCCTCACAGAGTTTTTCTCTGTGAGGTTTTTTGTTTACTTTTATCTTTAAAGAAGTGTTATTTCATTATTCAATGAAAGGTTGGGTATTTATGGATGCATTAAGCGATATTCGAATTGATATTGATAATATTGATAGACAGTTGCTTCGACTACTGGCCCAACGTCAAATACTTGTGGAAAAGGCAGGACGGCTTAAGCCCAAGAGAGACAAGGTTGCTGTCCAGGCTAGTGATCGTGTTGCTCAAGTGATAGCAAACCGTCGTAAGGAGGCACTAGAGCTTGGCTTATCGCCAGATGTGGCTGAAAGTGTTTGGAGAAGCATGATTAAAGCATTTATTGCTTTGGAAGAGAAAGTGAACAAAGAATAATATGGTGCCAATACATCCTATAAAAGGAGCCTTGCATCAGTCTTATTACTCTCGATAAACCAGTTTGAAAGGAAATATTATGAGAAAAATTTTACCAGCCGATACCTTAACACCAATCTTGGCTTATATGCGTGTTCAAGGGGAACACAAGGTTATCCTTGAATCTATTCCTCGTGAGAAGGAAAATGCACGTTTTTCTATTGTTGCCTACAATCCGGTCTTTGAAGTAACCTTCAAGGATGGTGTTCTTTATGAAAATGGTAAGGCGATTGATCAAGATCCTTTCGAATACTTGGACCAAGTAACAGTCAAGGGCATCAAGTCTGACCTACCTTTCGCAGGTGGTGCTATCGGGTTTGCAGGCTATGACATGATTGGTCTCTATGAAAATATTGGTGAGATTCCTGAAGACACGATTGGGACACCTGATATGCATTTCTTCATCTATGAGTCTTATTTGATTTTTGACCACAAGAAGGAAAAGGTTTATGTGGTTGAGGACAATATCTACTCTGATCGTGACAACGATGCGGTGCGTCAAGCTCTTGGTCAGGTGGTAACCAACCTCCAGACTCAGGCGCCAAACGAGTTTACGCCTCAAGCCTTGCAAGCCTTGCAATTTTCAAATCATATCGAAAAAGAAGTCTTCATGGATATGGTGGCTAAGGCCAAGAAACTCATTCGTGAGGGAGATATGTTCCAATGTGTGCTTAGCCAACGCTTTTCAGCGGACTTTGAGGGAGATCCTTTGGATTACTACCGTAACTTGCGTGTGACCAACCCATCAAACTATCTTTATTTCTACGATTTTGGAGATTATCAGGTGATTGGTGCTAGCCCAGAGAGTTTGATTTCAGTGAAAAATGGAGAGGTGGTAACCAATCCGATTGCTGGAACTCGCCCTCGTGGTACCAATGAGGCGGAAGACGCTGCTTTGGCAGATGAACTCTCACATGATGTCAAAGAAACTGCGGAACACCGTATGTTGGTTGACTTGGGACGTAATGATATTGGTAAGATTGCTAAAAATGGTACGGTCAAGGTGACCAAGTATATGGAAGTTGAGTATTTCCGCTATGTGATGCACCTTACCAGTGTGGTTAAGGGACAACTCTTATCGGAATTGACAGCACTGGATGCACTAAAATCAACCCTACCAGCTGGAACCGTATCTGGAGCACCTAAGATTCGTGCCATGCGTCGTATCTATGAGCTTGAGCAAGAAAAACGTGGTATTTATGCGGGAGCTATTGGTTATCTGTCTGCGACAGGAGATATGGACTTTGCCATTGCCATCCGTACTATGATTCTCAAAAATCAAAAAGCCTATGTTCAAGCAGGTGCAGGTGTTGTTTACGATAGTGTTCCTGAAAATGAATTTTACGAAACGATTAACAAGGCGAAAGCTATGACAAGAATAGGAGATGCCCAATGATTTTATTAGTTGATAACTATGACTCTTTTACCTATAATTTGGCACAATACCTAGGGACATTTACAGAGGTAAAGGTCTTGCGTAATGATGATGAGACCCTCTATGAAGCGGCGGAAAAAGCTGACGGGTTAGTCTTTTCACCAGGTCCAGGTTGGCCAGCTGATGCGGGTAAAATGGAAGCCTTGATTAAGGATTTCGCTGGTAAAAAACCGATGATGGGAATTTGCTTGGGGCATCAGGCTATTGCGGAAACTTTTGGCGGTAAGCTCGGCTTGGCTAAAAATGTCATGCATGGAAAACAAAGTAACATCACTTTTGAAACGCCATCGCCTATTTTCAAGGATATCGACAATGATGTCCCAATCATGCGTTACCATTCCATCGTTGTTGACCAAATGCCAGAGGGCTTTGATGTGACAGCTATCACAACTGATGATCAAGAAATCATGGCCATTCAACATAAGGAGCTACCTATTTACGGTTTGCAATATCACCCAGAAAGCATTGGAAGTCCAGACGGGCTTAAGATGGTTGAAAATTTCGTAAAAATCGTTGCAGGCTAGTTGGACAGTTTTTGGACTAGATTTGTCTACGCTCAAAACCTCTTCTCGTGCATCAGAAAATATTGAACAGTTTTTAAAAGGAAAACAGATATGAAAGAAATATTCCTACAAATCTCAAGCCGCCAAGACTTGTCTCAAGACCAAGTCCAAGCAGTCTTTAACCGCATTCTCAAAAATGAAGTCTCAGAAAGCCAAATTGCTGCCTTCCTTATGGGGCTTAAGACTAAGGGGGAAACAGCAGATGAAATCACAGGTATCGTGCGTGCCCTCAAATCACATGCGACTGTCTTGCCTGAGACTTTCACAGATGCTATGTGTAACTGTGGAACTGGTGGTGACCAGTCTTATAGCTTTAACATTTCGACAACTGTTTGCTTTGTCCTAGCAGCAGGTGGTATTCGTATGGCCAAGGCTGGTAACCGTTCGATTTCCTCTAAATCTGGTTCGGCAGATGTCCTTGAAGCCCTTGGAATCAACGTTGCGGCATCACCAGAAACCCTATCTAAAGCACTTGATGAGGTTGGTTTGGCCTTTATCTTTGCCCAAACCATGCACCCAGCCATGCGTTTTATCGGTCCAGCTCGCCAAGCTCTTGGGATTCCAACGATTATGAACTTGGTCGGACCACTGGCTAATCCGCTTGACCTTGAGACACAACTTATGGGCCTCTACCGTGTGGAATTGCAACAGATTGTTGCTAATGCGATCCAACAGTTGGGACGTAAACGTGCGGTTATTATCACAGGTCCTGACAATATGGACGAAGCTGCTCTTTATGGCACTAACACCTACACTCTTTTGGAAGATGGCCACATCAGCCAACACACTTTCACTTATGAAGATTTGGGTATGGAAAAGGTTGAGTTGTCTGATATCACAGGTGGCGATGCCAAGGAAAATGCAGAGATTCTCCTTAGTGTCTTGAAAAATGAAGCTAGTCCTTATCTTGAAACAACAGTGCTTAATGCTGGTCTTGGCTTCTTTGCCAATGGTAAGGTTGCGACCATTAAAGAAGGTGTTGAGCTTGCTCGCCAATTGATTGCGGACGGATCAGCCCTAGAGAAACTTCACCAACTCCAAGAGGTACAAGTATGAGTAAAGCCTTTCTCCCAACAATCTTAGAACAAAAAGAAAAAGAAGTGGCTCAGTTGGTCATGGAAGACTTGCAGCCCTTGCGCCAGACCTATCGTCTTTATGAGTTTCTCAAGTCAAATCAAAACAAGCTGCAAATTATTTCTGAAGTGAAAAAAGCTAGTCCAAGTATGGGTGATATTAACCTGGATGTGGATATTGTGGCTCAAGCCAAGACCTATGAGGAAAATGGGGCAGCCATGATTTCTGTTTTGACGGACGAGGTTTTCTTCAAGGGTGATATTTCCTATTTGAAAGAAATTTCGTCAGAGGTGGCTATTCCAACCTTGGCTAAGGATTTCATTATTGATGAGAAACAGATTGTGCGTAGCCGTAATGCGGGAGCGACAGTCATTCTCTTGATTGTAGCGGCCTTGCCAGAGGCTCGTCTCAAGGAGCTCTATGATTTTGCGACTAGCCTTGGCTTGGAAGTCTTGGTTGAAACGCATAATCTACCAGAATTGGAAGTGGCTCACCGTATTGGTGCCGAAATCATCGGCGTTAACAACCGTAATTTGGTCACTTTTGGGACAGATATCAATACCAGTCTTGAGTTATCAACGCATTTCAAGGACAAGCCTGTTTATATTTCTGAGTCAGCTATTTTCACAGGTCAGGATGCTGCCTTAGTTGCCCCATATTTTAATGGGATTTTGGTAGGAACTGCCCTTATGACGGCTGACAATGTGGCTGAAAAGGTCAAGGAGTTGCAAATTGACAAAGGTTAAAATTTGTGGACTGTCGACACCAGAAGCAGTAGCAACTGCAGTTGAAGCAGGTGCTGACTACATTGGCTTTGTGTTCGCCAAAAGCAAGCGTCAAGTGAGTCTTGAACAAGCTCACGAGCTAGCTAAAGGAGTGACAGGCCAGACAAAAATTGTCGGTGTCTTTGTTTCACCAAGTCTTGAAGAACTGGAAGAAGCGATTAGTCAGGTTCCCTTAGATATCGTTCAGATTCATGGAACATTTGATGAGACTCTGATTCCAGAGATATCAGTACCAGTTATTCGAGCTATTCAGATTTCAGATAGTGAGTCTCAAGTTAAGAGCCAGGCGGATTATCTTCTCTTTGATGCTCCTATTGCTGGTAGTGGTCAGACCTTTGACTGGCAACTCTTGGCTGACAAGCAGATTGAGCAGGACTATTTTATCGCTGGTGGCTTGACTGTGGATAATGTGGCAGAGGCCAAGGAAACTTTCCAGCCCTATGCCTTAGATGTGTCCTCAGGTGTCGAGACAGATGGTCACAAAGATTTAGATAAGATTAAAGCATTTATAGAAAGAGTGAAAGCATGACATATCAACAACCTGATGCAAAAGGATTTTACGGAAAATTCGGTGGTCAGTTCGTTCCTGAAACGCTGATGACAGCCGTTATTGAATTGGATAAGGCCTATCGTGAGGCCAAGGAAGATCCAAGTTTCCAAGCGGAATTGGATGATCTCCTCAAAAACTATGTGGGCCGTGAGACGCCTCTTTACCACGCTAAACGTTTGACTGATCATATTGGTGGAGCGCAAATTTATCTTAAACGTGAGGACCTTAACCACACAGGTGCCCACAAGATTAACAATGCCCTTGGTCAAGTCTTGCTTGCCAAACGTATGGGCAAGAAGAAAATCATCGCCGAAACTGGTGCAGGTCAACACGGTGTTGCAACAGCAACAGCCGCAGCCCTTTTCGACATGGACTGTACGATCTATATGGGTGAGGAAGATGTTAAACGTCAGGCGCTTAACGTTTTCCGTATGGAGTTGCTTGGTGCCAAGGTATTTAGCGTCACAGATGGTTCGCGCGTGCTTAAGGACGCTGTAAATGCAGCCCTCCGTGCTTGGGTAGCAGGTATCGAGGATACTCACTACATCATGGGATCTGCCCTTGGTCCTGCACCATTCCCAGAAATTGTCCGTGACTTCCAATCTGTCATCGGTCGTGAAGCTAAACGTCAATACGCAGAGATTTCTGGCGGTAAACTGCCTGATGCTGTGATGGCTTGTATCGGTGGTGGTTCAAATGCTATCGGTATGTTCTACCCATTTGTTAATGATAAATCAGTAGCCATGTATGGTGCTGAGGCTTCTGGTTTGGGGCTTGATACTGAAAAACATGCCGCAACCTTTGCCAAAGGTCGTCCAGGTATTCTTCATGGAGCGCTTATGGATGTCCTCCAAGATGCTCATGGTCAAATCATGGAAGCCTTCTCTATCTCAGCTGGTCTGGACTATCCAGGGGTTGGTCCTGAGCACTGTTATTTCAACGAAATTGGACGTGCGACTTACGACTCTATTACAGATGAGGAAGCTCTCGAAGGTTTCAAACTTCTGTCACGTTTAGAAGGTATTATCCCAGCTCTTGAGTCTAGCCATGCCATTGCCCTTGCGCAAAAAGTGGCAGCTAAGATGTCGCCAGACCAAAGTCTCATCGTCTGCCTCTCAGGTCGTGGGGACAAGGACGTTATGCAGGTTAAAGAACGTTTCGAAGCTGAAGCAGAAGGGAAATAAACCATGACAAAAACACTAACAAAACACCTACAAGCTATCAAAGACAGTAAACACGGCATTTTCGTACCTTATATTATGGCGGGAGACCACGCTAAAGGCCTAGACGGACTCTTTGAGACCATTGCTCTCTTGGAAAATAGTGGTGTCTCAGCTATCGAGGTGGGTATTCCATGGTCAGACCCAGTGGCTGACGGCCCCGTTATTGAACTTGCAGGACAACGTAGTTTGGCTAAAGATGTGACTTTGACAGCTATCATCAAGAAGCTTCAAGAACAAAAAACACAGGTGCCTTTGGTTATCATGACCTACATCAACCCAGTTTATCAATATGGTATTGAAGCCTTTGTTAAGGACCTGGCAGATACATCTGTCAAGGGGCTCATTATTCCTGATTTGCCAGATGAACACGCTGACTTTATCACCCCTTATTTGAAAGACAGTGATATTGCTCTCGTGCCTCTGGTGAGCTTGACTACAGGTATTGACCGTCAAAAACAGTTGATTGATGGTGCTGAAGGCTTTATCTACGCCGTTGCCATCAATGGTGTCACTGGTAAGACTGGTAATTACCGTGATGACCTTGACAAACACTTGGCTAACTTGACTGCCCATGCAGACATTCCAGTTCTCACAGGTTTTGGTGTGTCAACTGAAGACGATATCAAACGCTTTAACGCTGTATCAGACGGTGTTATCGTAGGATCAAAAATCGTCCGTGACTTCCACGACGGTAAGGAAAAAGAAGTCGCTGAATTTGTTACATTCGGTTCACATTTTGAAAAATAGAAGACGATGCTCTCCAGAAATGGGGAGTGTTTTTTATCAAAAACATTCTTGGGGATATTTTGATTTTCTTAGTTTCCAGTATTATACTATGAGTGTGGAGTGGCAATTACATTTATCTCTTGTTCTTATTTTCATCTTACTTATAGAAAGAAGGTAGACAAATGAAAGTATCATTAAGGGTAATGCTAGGAGTCTGTTTCTTAATAGGAGCATTACTATTTTTCTATCGTGGAGAGAATCACTATGCACTGATTTTCCTTGTGGTTGGTGCCTTGTATCTTTATAAGGGGTTAAGCTGAGAGTTAAATCTCGTATTGAATGAATAAGCCTGTTTAGTGACATTTATGTCACTATTTTTTTCTTTTTGGAAGCTATAGAATGATTTTATAACTAAAAAGAAAGGAAGAGAAGGCATCACAGAACATGATTAATCATATTTTTTCATTCTTTCTATCACACAAGAAAGCTCTAGCAATACTCTTTATGATTATTTATTTGGCTGTTATTTACCTAGGCATGTTTAAATTTTTGTATGTTGAAGGCAGGGATTTTGGACGTAGCCTCGTCAACTCAATCTTATCTTAGTAAAGTGTAGCACCTCTTAGGTGGTGTTTGTTTTTTAAAGATAAATCTACAAACGTAAACAAAACCCTTGACATATCTCCACAGCAGTGTTAAAATAAATCTACAAAAGTAAACGAATGATAACATTCAGAAAGGAACTATCATGCTGACAATTTCATCTGCGGAATGGGAAGTCATGCGAGTGCTCTGGGCTAAGGGGCAGGCGACTTCTTCAGAGATTATAGCAATTCTATCTAAGAAGCTAGACTGGTCGCCTTCGACAGTTAAGACCTTGCTTGGACGTTTGGCGGACAAGGGGTACCTAACTAGTCAGCGTCAAGGACGAGGGTTTATCTATCAAGCTAGCTTGGGGGAAGATGAGGCGAATTTTCAGGCTTTAGAAGCTGTTTTTGACAAGATTTGTTTGACCAAACATAGCGATTTGTTGGGTCAACTCATGGCAAAGACGCCGATGACCCAGGCCGATGTGGATAAGTTACAGGCCGTGCTTGCAGCAAAAGAACCTGTGGATCAGGTGGTTTGTGACTGTGTGCCTGGTCAATGTGCTTGTGGGCATCATATGGAGGTGATATAGGAAATGGCAAAAGAAACCTTTGTGGTTAATGGGATGACCTGTGCATCCTGTGTAGCCAATGTTGAAAATGCTGTTAATAAGTTGGATGGTGTGGACAAGGCTGTGGTTAACCTAACCACCGAAAAAATGTCTGTGGATTACTCTGGGGATAAGGTTAGTCCAGAAGCTATTGAAAAAGCTGTGGCTGACGCTGGTTATGAAGCTGAAGTTTACAATCCAGACACAGCCAAAAGCCAGGAAGAGCGTGAAGAAGACAAAATTCACAAGGTACGTGAGCGCCTCATTTGGTCATCTGTCTTCACCATTCCTCTCTTTTATCTTGCTATGGGCCCAATGGTTGGTCTACCTGTGCCAAACTTCTTGTCTCCTCACCATGCAGCCTTGACTTATGCCTTGGTGCTACTAGTTTTGACAGTACCAGTCATGTGGTTGGGCCGTTCCTTCTATAGTAATGGTTTTCGTACCTTGGCCAAGGGTCATCCTAACATGGATGCCTTGGTAGCCTTGGCAACATCGGCAGCCTTTCTTTATAGTCTCTATGGTACTTACCATATTTCATTGGGGCATGCCCATCACGCCCACCAACTTTATTTTGAGTCAGTGGCTGTTATTTTGACCTTGATTACTCTAGGAAAATACTTTGAAACCCTGTCTAAAGGTCGAACTTCAGAAGCTATCAAGAAACTCATGCACTTGTCAGCCAAGGAGGCAACCGTCCTTCGGGATGGTAAGGAAGTCAAGCTTCCTGTGGATGAGGTTGTTCTTGGTGACCATATTGTGGTCAAACCTGGGGAAAAGATAGCCGTGGATGGTCAGGTAATTTCTGGTAGCTCTGCGATTGATGAGAGTATGCTTACAGGGGAGTCACTCCCTATTGAAAAATCCTCTGGTAAGCCAGTGTTTGCAGGTTCTATTAATGGTCAAGGTAGCTTAATTTATGAGGCTGAAAAGATTGGTAAGGACACCTTACTTTCCCAAATCATTAAATTGGTTGAGGATGCCCAACAAACCAAGGCACCGATTGCCAAGATTGCCGATCAAGTGTCAGCGATCTTTGTTCCTGTTGTCATGGCTATCGCACTTGTTTCAGGTCTCTTTTGGTACTTTGTCATGGGACAAACCTTTACCTTCGCTATGACAGTAGCAGTTAGTGTCTTGGTTATTGCTTGTCCATGTGCTTTGGGTCTTGCGACACCGACAGCTATCATGGTTGGTACAGGCCTTGGTGCCGAACACGGTATTCTCTACAAGCGTGGGGATGTGCTCGAGCTAGCTCACAAGGCTGATGTCCTCGTTTTTGACAAGACAGGAACTATTACTCAGGGTAAACCTCAGTTGGTTTCTAGCTATACCTATGACAATAGTGGAGCAACCTTACAGCTTTTGGCATCCTTGGAAGCCAAGTCCGAACACCCTTTAGGTCAAGCCATCCTTGTAGCAGCAGAAAATGCTAACTTGGACTTGTTAGAGATGGATAACTTTTCAAGTTTGACTGGACGAGGTCTTACTGCCAGCTATGCAGGTAAAACTTATCTAGCTGGAAATCAAACCCTTATGGCTGAGGAAAAAGTCGACTTGACTTCAGCACAAGCTGATTTCCAAAGCTTGACGGCCGATGGTCAAACTCCTATTTTCCTAGCTGAAGATGGTAAGTTAATTGGACTCTTTGGTGTAGCCGATCAGGTTAAAGCAGATAGTGAAGATATGGTGGCAGCCCTTCATCAAATGGGCAAGGAAGTCATCATGTTGACTGGGGATAATGACCAAACAGCTCAAGCTATCGCTCAAAAGGTTGGCATCAAACGCGTTATCAGTCAAGTGCTTCCGCAAGAGAAATCTAGGGTGATTAGCGACCTTCAGGCAGAAGGAAAATCAGTCATCATGGTTGGTGATGGTATCAATGATGCCCCAGCCCTTGCGACTGCCGATATCGGTATTGCCATGGGATCAGGGACAGATATTGCTATGGAAAGTGCCGATATGGTCCTTATGAAACCCAACCTCATGGATGTCGTTAAGGCTCTGAAAATTAGTCAGGCGACTATCACAACGATTAAAGAGAACCTCTTTTGGGCCTTTATCTACAATATCTTGTCTATCCCAGTAGCTATGGGTGTCCTCCACCTCTTTGGAGGTCCCCTTCTTGACCCAATGATAGCAGGACTTGCCATGAGCTTTAGCTCTGTCTCAGTCGTCCTCAATGCTCTGCGCCTCAAACGTCGCAAAGTCTAAGTGTCGATTGCTTACAACTCTCGCCATTAAAGGAGTGTACTAAAAAAATAATTAAAGAAAAGGAAGAAAGAAAAATGACAAAAACATATAACATCACAGGAATGAAATGCCAAGGCTGTGTTAACACCGTTACTGAAAAACTCTCCGCTGTCAAAGGTGTAGACAAGGTTCAAGTTGACCTCGAAAACAAACAAGTCACTATTGAAGGGAAACCTTGGAAATGGTCTCTCAAACGTGCCCTTAAAGGCACTAAGTTCGAGCTTGGTGACGAAATTTAAGACAGGAATGAAACAGCTATTAGGCTGTTTTTTTGCCTATAATCTTTTTGAAAATCCCTTCCTTTTGTGATATGATTAAGGTATTATGTTCTCAAAACTGAGACTAGAAAATCAAGAAAAGAAAACGGTATACCTATGTCTAAACAAACCCTTATCCTTCTCTACGGTGGACGTTCAGCAGAACGTGAAGTGTCTGTGCTCTCAGCTGAGAGTGTTATGCGTGCGGTGGATTACAGCGCATTTGAGGTTAAAACCTACTTTATCACTCAGTCTGGTGATTTCATCAAAACACAAGAATTTACAGAAACACCAAGTGATGATGAGAAGCTCATGACTAATGACACAGTTGTGGCTAGTCAGGTTATCAAACCAAGCGATATTTATGAGGAAGGCGCTGTGGTATTCCCTGTGCTCCATGGACCTATGGGTGAGGATGGATCTATCCAAGGTTTCCTCGAAACCCTTAAGTTGCCATACGTGGGTACTAATGTCTTGTCATCAAGTGTGGCTATGGACAAGATTATGACCAAGCATATTCTTGAAGTTGCAGGTGTCCCTCAGGTTGCCTACACAGTCTACATCGAGGGTGAAGATTTGGAAGCAGCAGTAGCAGAGACGCTTGAAAAATTGACCTTCCCAGTTTTCGTAAAACCTGCTAACATGGGGTCATCTGTTGGGATTTCGAAAGCTGAAAACGAAGCGGAGCTTCGTGCAGCGATTGATCTGGCTCTCAAATATGATAGCCGTATCTTGATTGAGCAAGGTGTGGTTGCCCGTGAAATCGAAGTTGGTATCCTTGGAAATACAACTGTCAAAACGACAGATCCAGGTGAAGTGGTCAAAGACGTGGCTTTCTATGATTACCAAGCTAAATACATTGACAATAAGATTACCATGGACATCCCAGCTCACGTGCCTGCAGAAGTCATGACGCAAATGCGTACCTATGCAGCCAAGGCCTTCCGTGCTCTTGGTGGTTGTGGTCTTGCTCGCTGTGATTTCTTCCTGACAGAGGATGGAGCCATCTACCTTAACGAGCTCAACACCATGCCAGGTTTCACTCAATGGTCAATGTACCCACTACTTTGGGAAAATATGGGACTTTCATACTCAGACCTTATCAAGGAATTGGTAGCCTTGGGACAAGAAATGTTCGAAAAACGTGAAAGCCATTTGATTTAAGCACTATGATTTAGAAGACAGACATCTTAGTCTCGGAGAAATCTCTGAGACTGAGGTGTTTTTTTCTTTACAGAAATCTAGATTTTATTTATATCTTTTCTTTATCACGCTGATAAAAAATACATATTATCCAAATAATCTAACAGGTGGTAGAATAAATCTAACGTTTCAAATGAAATAGAGCAATTCATTCGTGTTTTGTGAAGCTGTGCTTTTCAAATGCGAGAGAAGGGTCAAAGGGCTAGAAGTAGATGTCAGTGAGTGCTTACGGAATTTTACACGCCTTTTGCATCTTGTAGAATTGAACACAGGCTAAATTCCTAGAGCAAAAGACAAACTTCCTAGTGTGCCCGCACACGCCGTCAGTTTCCTATTTGCCTTACGGAATTTTCTACGCCCTTTGTATCTTAAATGAGGAGGTAAGTTTTGGACTGGTCCATTGTTCAACAGTATTTGCCCTTTTATCAGAAGGCATTCTTTTTAACCTTACATATTGCCGTTCTGGGGATTCTTGGTTCCTTCCTTTTGGGCTTGGTGGTGAGTGTTATTCGTCATTATCGAGTACCGGTTTTGAGTCAGCTTTCGACGGCTTATATTGAGCTATCTCGTAATACGCCGCTCTTGATTCAGCTTTTCTTTCTCTACTTTGGCTTGCCTCGTATAGGTTTGGTTCTATCCTCAGAGGCTTGTGCTGTGGTAGGTTTGATTTTCTTGGGTGGTTCCTATATGGCGGAGTCCTTCCGAAGTGGTCTAGAGGCCGTTAGTCAGACCCAGCATGAAGTGGGCTTGTCTATTGGTTTGACGCCATTCCAAGTCTTTCGCTATGTGGTCCTTCCTCAGGCAGTAGCTGTGGCGTTACCGTCATTTAGTGCTAACGTTATTTTCCTTATCAAGGAAACGTCAGTATTCTCAGCGGTAGCCTTGGCGGATTTGATGTATGTGGCCAAGGATTTGATTGGTCTTTACTACGAAACCGATGTGGCTCTAGGCATGTTGGTGGTGGCTTATCTCTTAATGTTGCTGCCGATTTCTCTAGTCTTTAGTTGGATTGAAAGGAGGTTACGCTATGCAGGATTCGGGCTTTCAGGTTCTTCTTCAGGGGAATAATTTCCTACGTATCTTACAAGGTTTAGGCGTAACTATTGGAATTTCCATCGTTTCGGTGCTTCTGTCCCTTTTACTAGGAACCCTTTTTGGAATTGTCATGACTTCGAAATCTAAGATTGTACGTTTTTTGTCACGTATTTATCTGGAATTTATTCGTATCATGCCCCAGTTAGTCTTGCTCTTCATTGTTTATTTTGGTCTGGCTAGAAATTTTAACATCAATATCTCAGGCGAGCTATCGGCTATTATCGTCTTTACCCTTTGGGGAACGGCTGAGATGGGTGATTTGGTGCGTGGGTCAATCACGTCACTACCTAGACACCAGTTTGAGAGCGGAAGGGCCCTTGGCTTGACCAATGGCCAACTCTATACCTATGTGATTATCCCACAAGTCTTGCGTCGCTTGTTGCCTCAGGCTATTAACCTGGTGACGCGTATGATTAAGACCACATCCTTGGTGGTTTTGATTGGTGTAGTAGAGGTGACCAAGGTTGGTCAGCAGATTATTGATAGTAACCGCCTGACTATTCCAACAGCTTCTTTCTGGATTTATGGCACGATTTTGATTCTTTATTTTGCCATTTGTTACCCAGTATCTAAGCTGTCTACTTATCTTGAAAATCGTTGGAGGAATTAAGATGACAGAAAGCATTTTACAAATCAAGGATTTGAAAAAGTCCTTTGGGGACAATCAGATTCTCAAAGGCATCTCCTTGGATGTTAAACAAGGTGAAGTCGTTGTTATCCTGGGTTCCTCAGGTTGTGGAAAATCGACCCTACTACGTTGTATCAATGGCTTGGAGACTATTCAAGGAGGGGATATTCTCCTGGATGGCAAGTCTATCACTGGTAGCAAGAAGGATTTTCACCTAATTCGCCAGAAAATCGGCATGGTCTTTCAAAGCTATGACCTCTTCCCGCATTTGGACATCCTGCAAAATCTGATTTTGGGGCCAGTCAAAGCTCAAGGGCGTAATAAGGAAGAAGTCATTGCGGAGGCTGAGAAACTTTTGGACCGTGTGGGACTTTTGGACAAGAAGCATAGCTTTGCGCGACAACTGTCAGGTGGTCAAAAGCAACGTGTAGCCATTGTCCGTTCACTGCTCATGCATCCTGAAGTTATTCTCTTCGACGAAGTGACGGCGTCGCTTGACCCTGAGATGGTTCGTGAGGTCCTGGAACTAATCAATGACCTCGCTCAAGAAGGACGCACCATGTTGATTGTAACCCATGAGCTTCAGTTTGCGCGTGCCATCGCTGACCGTATTATCTTTATGGATAAGGGTGTCATCGCTGAGGAAGGGACTGCTGAAGAATTCTTCAATCATCCAAAGACACAGCGAGCTCAAGAGTTTCTCAATGTCTTTGACTTCAGCCAGTTTGGTGCCTATTTGTAACCCATTGTTTTTAGTAAAAAATATAATATTTTAGGAGATATTTATGAAATTAACAAAGAAAATTTTTGCCCTATTAGCCCTCGTCTTTGCCTTGGTGGCAGTGACTGCTTGCTCAAGTAACAGTAGCTCTGGTAAATCGACAGCCAAAGCACGTACTATTGAAGAAATTAAGAAGAGTGGTGAACTCCGTATCGCCGTTTTTGCGGACAAGAAACCTTTTGGTTATGTAGATAACAAGGGTGCTTACCAAGGTTACGATATTGAACTTGGTAACCGTTTGGCTAAAGACTTGGGTGTTAAACCTAAATACGTCTCAGTAGATGCGGCCAACCGTGCCGAATTCTTGATTTCAAACAAGGTAGATATTACGCTTGCCAACTTCACAGTAACTGATGAACGTAAGAAACAAGTGGACTTCGCTCTTCCTTATATGAAAGTCTCAATCGGTGTGGTATCACCTAAAGACAAGGTCATTAAGGACGTTAAAGAGCTTGAAGGTAAGACTTTGATTGTTACTAAGGGGACAACTGCTGAAACTTACTTTGAAAAGAACTACCCAAATATCAAATTGCAAAAGTATGACCAATATAGCGACGCTTACCAAGCCCTCCTTGATGGTCGTGGCGATGCCTTCTCAACAGATAATACAGAAGTTCTTGCTTGGGCTCTAGAAAATAAAGGTTACGAAGTTGGAATCACATCGCTTGGTAACCCAGATACTATTGCCCCAGCCGTTCAAAAAGGTAACAAAGAACTCCTTGACTTTATCAATAAAGACATTAAGAAACTTGGCGAAGAGAATTTCTTCCACAAAGATTATGAAAAGACACTTCACCCAACTTACGGTGATGCAGCTAAAGCTGATGACCTCGTGGTTGAAGGTGGCGAAGTGAAATAAGACTAATTCCTCTCTAAGGGGAAGTCTTGCTTAACAAGAATAAAACAACCACTCCTGCTTATATCTAGTCTAGCTAGAAGCAGGGGTGGTTTTTCTTGTTTTAGAGTGATTTTTTTCTCACCTTTTTGCTTTTTATGTTTCTCCATCCAATGACAATAGTTGACAAGAAAGCGGCTCCCACCATTCCCCAAAAAAGAAAAGAGTCAATATAATCAAAAAAAGTTTTGCGTTCACCATAGACCGAGGTAGAGCCATCTTTCCAAGTAATGGTTTTGTCCCTATCATCAATCCTTTTGTAAGACTCATCATTATAAGTCAAATAATGATCCTTCCGTACATACATATTCAAATAGTTATAGCCGTTCTTTGTGGGAAGGTCTGAGACCAGACTTTCCTTGGCGTAAACTTCAATGTAGATGGTTCCATCTTTAAGACCTTTAATTTTCTGAGTTCGAGCATTTTTGATAAGGATTTTTCCATCTTGTACAATTTCCCAATCGTACTTACGACTTCTTCCTCCTTCGTTATAGGAAATAGCAAGCTTGTGGTTTTCAGACTGCCATAGCTCGTAGATACTATTTTCACTGATACCATCATAAAAGAATCTAATATAGATGTTGACTATAGGTACCATGATTAGAAAACAAATACTCAAAATCTTGACTAAACGGTCTTTGAATTTACCCCAACGTGCTCGCCATCCAGTTTTATACTTTTGTGTTCTTCGATATTCATTTTGTGAATGGTCACTTATATTAATTTTCTGTCGGTCAGCGTATTTTCTCTTTAGTTGATGCCTCATTTAGCCTATTTTTCTTTTTTAGATTTCTTTTTATTCTCCAATCGACAAAAATGGCATACAAAATCATAGAACCAATAATTCCAAAAAAGATATAAGGTTTCAGACGATCAAACAAGGTTATTCGTTGACCATAAAGGGATTTTGAACCATCTTTCCAGGTAATGCTCTTGTTTTCATCATCAATCAGTTTGTAGGATTCGCCATCATAGGTCAAGTAATCGTCTTTACGGACATACATATTCAAATAATTGTAGCCGTTCTTTGTGGGAAGGTCTGAAAACAGACTTTCCTTAGCATAAACTTCAATATAGAGGGTCCCATCCTCTAAGCGTTTAATATCATCGATACGTGCATTTTTGATGAGGACATTTCCGTCTTGAACAATATCCCAATCACGCTTACTTCCCTTTGAACCATCTTCATATGATATGGCAAGCTTATGATTTTCAGATTGCCATAGACCGTAGATACCATCTTTAGAAACCCCATCGTCAAAGAAAATCATATAAACGATGAAAATCGGTATCATGAGTAGGAAACATATCATAAACACATTGACTAGACGGTCTGTAAATTTATCCCAGAGTGCTCGCCATCCCGTTTTACGTTTTTGTTCTTTTCGATATGCTTTTTGTGAATGATATTTTCGGTTGAGTTTCTTTCGGTCAGCGTATTTTCTTTTTGATTGGTGTCTCACTTAGTTTTTCTCTCCTCTTTTGCCGAGCCTCTAAAATAACAAGAAAGAAGCCCAGTCCCAGAATTCCACGATAGATAGTTTGAACAATTGTAGATAGGTTTGTTTTCCGTTCACCATAAGGGCTGGTAGAACCATCTTTCCAAGTAATAGTCTTGTTTCCAGAATTGATACGCTTGTAGGATTCGCCATCATAGGTAAGATAATTGTTTTTGCGAAGATAGAAATCCAGATAGCTGAAGCCGTCCTTGGTCGGTAGGTCTGTCAGGTAGCCTTCCACAGTGTAGAGCTCCATGTGAAGAGTCCCGTCATTAAGCCGCTTGACCGGGCGAGTTCTAGCAGCATAGATAATATACTTACCATCCTGTACGACTTGCCAGTTGATATTTCCTCGTTTCCGAATATGCTTATAGGAAATCGCTAACTTATGATGATCAGACTGCCAGAGACCATAAATGTTGTCTTGATTGACTGTATAATGATCATAATAATAAAATCCACCATAAAGCAGTGCTAGTAGCACTAAGATAATCAATTCAGCTGTTGGCTCTAGTGGGATTATCTTTCTCCAATCAAAGCGCCATCCTTTGGGTTCTTCAATACTTTGGCAGTCTCTATTTATATTTTCCTCTCCTTTAGAGAGGTTGATTAATTTTTTCTTTGTCATGCCTAATCCTTTCATCAACCATTGTAACAAATTCATCTCCCAAGCAAAAGCTAGCCTGATTTGTGATATAATTGGGAGTGATTGCGGGCAAGAAAATCTTATTTCTTGCCAGACTTGTAAAAATAAAACAGAGGATTTTAAGATGAAACTGACACTCCATGAAATTGCCAAGGTTGTTGGCGCTAAAAATGATGTCACAGCCTATGAAGATGTTGCCATTAACCAAATTGAGTTTGATAGCCGTAAGATTACAGCGGGCGACCTCTTTTTGCCGCTAAAAGGTGCGCGTGATGGACATGATTTTATCCAAACAGCCTTTGACAATGGTGCTCTAGCGACATTCACAGAAAAAGAATTGCCAGCTGATCAAGCCCACATCCTAGTCGATGATGCTCTTGAAGCTTTTCAAAAACTAGCTGCCTACTATCTTGAAAAGACTGGTGTTGACGTTATTGCGGTGACTGGTTCTAACGGTAAGACAACGACCAAGGATATGATTCATGATATCTTGGCCACAACCTATCGTACTTACAAGACCCAAGGTAATTACAACAATGAGATTGGTCTTCCTTATACTGCCCTACACATGCCTGATGATACGGAGAAAATCGTTCTTGAGATGGGGCAAGACCACATGGGAGACATTCACCTCTTGTCAACCTTGGCGAAGCCAAAAACAGCTGTTGTTACCTTAATCGGAGAGGCTCATTTGGAATTCTTTGGTAGCCGTGACAAGATTGCTCAAGGTAAAATGCAAATGCAAGACGGTATGCCTGATGGTAGCCTCTTGCTTGTACCTAGTGATCCTATCGTCGATCCATTCTTGCCAAGCAATCTTGACGTGGTACGCTTTGGGGATGGTGCGGAGCTTACGGTCTCTGAGTTGACAGAGTTCAAAGACCACCTCACCTTCTCAACAAACTTCCTAGACGGACAAGTTACCTTGCCAGTCACTGGAAAATACAATGCCACAAATGCCATGGTTGCTGCCTATGTCGCAAAACATTTGGGTGTAACTGAAGAAAACATCCTCTCAGCTCTTGCTAACTTGCAGCTTACCAAAAACCGTACTGAATGGAAAAAAGCAGCTAACGGTGCCGACATCCTTTCGGATGTCTACAATGCCAATCCAACAGCTATGAAGCTCATTTTGGAGACCTTCTCAGCCATTCCTAAGAATGAAGGAGGCAAGAAAATTGCTGTCCTAGCTGATATGAAAGAACTCGGTGAACAGTCTGTGCAACTTCACACGCAGATGATACTAAGTCTGACACCAGATGCTATTGATACGGTGATTTTCTACGGTGAGGATATTGCAGAATTGTCGCAACTTGCTAGCCAAATGTTCCCTCTTGGTCATGTTTATTATTTCAAGAAGACAGCTGATGAAGACCAATTTGACGCTATGGTTAAGCAAATCAAAGAAAGCCTAGGCGAGTACGATCAAATCTTGCTCAAGGGCTCTAACTCTATGAACCTAGCCAAGGTCGTGGAAGAATTACAAGCTAAGAATTAAGTTCTCTAACCTGCTCTCTAAAGCAGGTTTTTGCTTTACCCTGAAATTTGATATAATAGCAGGCATAGTAATTTCAGCAGGAGAAGAGAATGAAGAATTTTTTGACAACCACCCAAACTCATCCACCTCAGATACCTTTGCCCTATTATTTACTTATGCTCTTGGCAATGGTGTTTTTGAGTTACTTGAGTTGGCGTTGGTATAAGAATAAGATATGGCGTTGGACCTTTCTCACTATCCAAGCCATTCAACTCTTTGCCCTCTATACTTGGTACCTCTGGCAGGGCTTTCCTCTTTATATTAGTCTGCCCCTTTACCATTGCCGCATGGCCATGTTTGCTGTTCTCCTCCTGAAAAATAGTAGAATAAAGAGCTATTTTGCTATTATGGGAGTTGTCGGGACTTACTGTGCATTGATTTATCCAGTATTTGATCCCTATGAGTTTCCACATATCACAGGCTTTTCTTTCCTATTTGGCCACTATGCCCTACTGGTCAATAGCCTCAATGTCATTTTTAACAGTTATAAAATCCATCCCATCAGCAAGCGGCTGATTGTGGTGGCTACCTTATTACTAAATCTAGCTTTGGTAATAGTTAATCAGACCATCGGTGGAAACTATGGCATGCTTAAACACACACCATTTATTATGGGAACTCCCTTACTTGTCAAATACCTTGCTGTTTCAGGAGCTCTGATTATTCTCATGATAATCATGAAAAAAGGTCTGGAGCGTTTTGAAGAGAAATATTAAATAAATGAAGAAACACGCTATCAGAAAGTTGATAGCGTGCTTTGTCAATTTATTTGTTTTATTCTAGTTTTATTCTAACACAAAACGCTTTCAGAATTGCTTTCACACTGTAATTTGGATATAATAAAAGAGCTGTGCCTGCGAGAATTATCGCAAGCCTTGACAACAAATGTAGCTTTCAAAAGACAGAAATTTTCTGAAAGAAGTGCTACAACGATCTTGCTTTTCGTTCTGGTAAAAACCCTATTGCTATTAGTAGCTCTGGGACATGGAATTTCTGAGATTTACAAAGAAGCTGCTGACATCCATACCACTAAGGAAAAGTAACAAAAAGATTATTTTCAAAGAAGAAAGAAAACTATGAGTATTCAAGACGAAATCAAAAAACGCCGTACTTTTGCCATCATCTCTCACCCCGATGCTGGTAAAACAACAATCACTGAACAATTGCTTTACTTTGGGGGTGAAATCCGTGAAGCTGGTACCGTAAAAGGTAAGAAAACCGGAAACTTTGCCAAATCAGACTGGATGGATATTGAGAAACAACGTGGTATCTCAGTAACTTCATCTGTGATGCAGTTTGACTATGCTGGCAAACGTGTCAATATCCTTGATACCCCAGGGCACGAGGACTTCTCAGAAGATACTTACCGTACCCTTATGGCGGTTGATGCTGCCGTCATGGTCGTTGACTCAGCCAAGGGTATCGAGGCACAAACCAAAAAACTTTTCGAAGTTGTCAAACACCGTGGGATTCCTGTCTTCACCTTCATGAACAAATTGGACCGTGATGGACGAGAGCCACTTGACCTCTTGGAAGAGTTGGAAGAAGTGCTTGGTATTGCCAGCTACCCAATGAACTGGCCTATCGGTATGGGTAAAGCCTTCGAAGGACTTTATGACCTCTATAACGAACGCTTGGAGCTCTATAAAGGTGACGAGCGCTTTGCCAAGATTGAAGATGGTGATACTCTTTTTGCCAACAACCCATTCTATGAGCAAGCTAAAGAAGATATTGAACTCTTGACAGAAGCGGGTAATGAATTCTCTGAGGAAGCTATTTTAGCTGGTGAATTGACACCGGTCTTCTTCGGTTCTGCCCTTACAAACTTTGGGGTTCAAACCTTCCTCGATACCTTCCTCAAATTTGCACCAGAACCACATGGTCACAAGACAGTGGATGGTGACGAGATTGATCCTCTCAACAAGGATTTCTCTGGTTTTGTTTTCAAAATCCAAGCCAATATGGACCCACGTCACCGTGACCGTATTGCCTTTGTTCGTATCGTTTCTGGTGAATTTGAGCGTGGTATGAGTGTTAACCTAACCCGTACTGGTAAAGGAGCTAAGCTCTCTAACGTCACTCAGTTCATGGCCGAATCTCGTGAAAATGTCGAAAATGCCGTGGCTGGAGATATTATCGGGGTTTACGATACAGGAACTTACCAGGTTGGTGATACCCTTACAGTAGGTAAAAACAAGTTTGAATTTGAGCCACTACCAACCTTTACGCCAGAGTTGTTCATGAAAGTTTCTGCTAAAAACGTCATGAAACAGAAGTCCTTCCACAAAGGAATTGAACAATTGGTGCAAGAAGGAGCCATCCAGCTCTACACCAATTACCAAACAGGTGAATACATGCTTGGTGCCGTTGGTCAACTTCAGTTTGAAGTCTTCAAACACCGTATGGAAAATGAATACAATGCCGAAGTCGTTATGACACCAATGGGTAAAAAGACTGTGCGTTGGATTCAACCTGAGGACCTCGATGAACGCATGTCATCAAGCCGAAATATCTTGGCTAAAGACCGCTTTGACCAACCAGTCTTCCTCTTTGAAAATGACTTTGCCCTTCGTTGGTTTGCGGATAAATATCCAGATGTAACATTGGAAGAGAAGATGTAATACGGCACAAAAGATGACGATTTTAAATCGTTCATCTTTTGACGCTAGCCACTATCTTGTGGCTAGCTAGCCGTCTCACTAACTACGTCAGACGAATAATATCGATTCGTCTGACTTCGTGTCGTAATATCTTAATAATGATATCTACACTACATACTATGAGACCGTGGCTAAATCCCTTACTAACTCGAAAACGGAAAAATATCGTTTCCGTTTTCTCATGTCGTAATGCTATGTATAGTTTATGTAAATCGTTCATCTTTTGACGCTAGCCACTATCTTGTGGCTAGCTAGCCTACGTCTGACTTCGTGTCGTAACATCTCATAAAAACATGAAAAACCATAGGACTGCCACTAAAGACTGTCCTATGGTTTCTTTTATTTTTCTGTATTGAGTAATCTGCCTAGGAATCGTTGTAGGGCGAAGAAAACAATGAGGCTGGCCAATGTTTCTCCTAGGAAAGATGAGCTATTGACAATGAGTGAATAGAGATAAGGGCTTTGTCCCTTAGGGGCATAACTTCCCCAAAAGATGACACCGGCTATAAAGTGAATGAGGTAACGAGCAAAGCTACCAAGCAGAATCCCCCAAGTGATAAGCATCAGAGACTTGACTTTATTGTCTTGTTTAATGGCTTTATCAAGGGCTGGTTTGACCACACCACTGATACCAATCAGACTAAAGGCGACAAAGTATTCCAGAAAACCTTGTGTTAAGGTTAGCCAACCACCGGCGGCTTGCCCTGTAACAACTTGAAGTAGCCCCCAGATAAGACCGCCCATAGCACCAGCTTTTAAGCCCCAGCGAAAACTGAGGAGAAAGATGGGCACCATCTTAAAGGAAAGGGAAATCCAAGGGCCTAGTGACATGGGCTGAGTAACTAGGTCCAGGATATAAGCAATGGTTGCAAAGAGTGCAACCTCAATCATTGGTCGAATACTTGTTTTCGACATAAAAAAACCTCCTATACCAATCGTCTTGATTGGCTATTTTTGCCACATCAAAACGACGTCATAGAAGTTCCTCTATTTCAATCTATTTTGAGACACATCCCTACGCAGGTTCTAACCTGATCAGGTGGTAAGAGTTTAGGCAAGTCTTGAAGAAAAATTCAAGCTAGCCATTCTCAGCAATTGCTCCTCTTGTGACTCCTTAATTGTACTACCAGAAACCCATTTTTGCAAGTGTCTGAAATCCTAAAATTGTGGTATAGTTAAAGCAAGGATTATCTTTACAATAAAAAAGGAGAAATAACTATGGGACTTTTTTCAGGACTGCTTGGCAATGCATCTAAAAAAGATAATGATAAGGTTGAGCGCCAATTGGAGGGCATCTTAATTCCAGGTGAACAGGTGGAGTTAGCCTATGCCCTTGTTCGTGACTTGATTGTCTTTACAGAGAAGCGCTTGATTTTAGTCGATAAACAAGGTGTTACAGGGAAGAAGACTTCTTACAAGTCTATCCCTTATCACTCAATCTCTCGTTTCACTGTAGAGAGCTCGGGCCACTTTGACCTAGATGCTGAACTTAAGATTTGGATTTCATCAGCACTTGAGCCTGCAGAGGTCCTTCAATTTAAGAGTGATAATAATGTCTTTGAAATCCAACAAGCTTTGGCAGCAGCAGTGCTGGAATAATGAGGAAGAAAAATGTTTATTGAAAAAGAACTGGGTTATAAGCGTCACTGGATTAATATCGACTCAGATATTATTTCTGAGCAATCCTATCTTTATACCAAGTATGATATTGATCAGGAAACCATAGAGTATGCTTTGGATAAAAATGAACGAGCTCACATGGACTACAATCGTGAGAATGGGACAATCACCTTTATCTATAACGTTCTGGCACTTGAAAAGGACAAGGAATACTATGAAACCATTCCTCTGACCTTTATTGTTCAAGATACGCGTTTGGTGACCATTAGTAACGAGGATAACGCTTATGTGATAAGCAAGATGCAAGATTATGTGGATAACCATGAGGATTTGTCTATCTACAAATTGCTCTTTGCAGGACTTGAGATGATTTCAAATGCCTACTATCCCGTCATTGAATGTTTGGATCAGCAAAAAGATGAGGTTAGTCGACGCCTAAGACAGACAACGACGAGTAAGAATCTTTACGATCTTTCAGATTTGGAAATAGGCATGGTTTATTTGGTGGCTGCCGCTACACAAAACCGTCTTCTTTTGGAGCACATCAAGGGGCACGCCATTTATCGTCGTCTCAACGAGGTCGAAAAAGAACAGTTTGATGATGCTATGATTGAAGCTAGACAGTTAGTAGCCATGACGGACCTCATTTCTAAGGTCTTACAGCAATTATCAGGTTCTTATAATAATATCCTAAACAATAATCTGAACAACAACTTGAGTAATTTGACCATTATTGAGGTACTCTTGGGAGTGCTCGCCGTCATTACCGGTTTCTTTGGGATGAATGTTCCTTTACCGTTTATGACGGTTAGTCCAGCCTGGATTTTCATCATTATCGGTAGTGTGATTCTTTGTTTGGTCTTGGCCCGCCACCTTCGTTGGTTGGTCCATAAATAATAATTAGTGAGTGAAACCGTCTTCTCAAATTGAAGGCTGTTTTAAAACGTTATTTTCTGTCTTTTTATTTCTAAATATGATAGACTAGATGAGTTGTTAAAATAAACGACTATTAAATACAGGTAGTTAATCTACTACACAACCAAGTCTCATAAGGTGGCTTCGCACCGCCTTCAAATAGAAAGAAGAATACTTTGAAATTTACAGATTTAAACCTATCAGAAGACATCCAATCAGCTGTTGTAGCTGCCGGTTTTGAAAAACCATCACCTATCCAAGAGTTGACAATTCCACTCGCTCTTGAAGGTAAGGATGTTATCGGTCAGGCCCAAACTGGTACTGGTAAAACAGCTGCCTTTGGTTTGCCTACCCTAGATAAAATTCGTACAGAAGAAAATACAATCCAAGCCCTTGTTATTGCCCCAACACGTGAGTTGGCAGTGCAATCTCAAGAAGAGCTTTTCCGTTTTGGTCGTGACAAAGGCGTTAAAGTTCGCTCAGTCTACGGTGGTTCTAGCATTGAAAAACAAATCAAGGCCCTCCGTTCAGGTGCCCACATCGTTGTAGGGACACCAGGTCGTCTCCTTGACCTTATCAAACGTAAGGCTCTTAAACTCAATAACATCGAGACTTTGATTTTGGATGAAGCGGATGAAATGCTTAACATGGGCTTCCTTGAAGACATTGAAGCTATCATTAGCCGAGTGCCAGAAGAACGTCAAACTCTCCTTTTCTCAGCAACTATGCCTGATGCCATCAAACGAATTGGTGTGCAGTTCATGAAAGACCCTGAGCATGTGAAGATCAAGGCTAAAGAATTGACCAATGTTAACGTTGACCAATACTTTATCCGGGTGAAGGAACAAGAGAAGTTTGATACCATGACTCGCCTTATGGACGTTGACCAACCAGAATTGTCAATTGTCTTTGGTCGTACCAAACGTCGTGTGGATGAGTTGACACGTGGTTTGAAACTTCGTGGTTTCCGTGCAGAAGGTATCCACGGTGACCTTGATCAAAACAAACGTCTTCGTGTTATCCGTGACTTCAAGAACGACCAAATCGATATCTTGGTTGCGACAGACGTTGCAGCGCGTGGTCTTGACATTTCAGGTGTCACTCACGTCTACAACTACGATATTCCACAAGATCCAGAAAGCTACGTTCACCGTATTGGACGTACAGGACGTGCAGGCCAATCAGGTCAATCTATTACTTTCGTAGCACCAAACGAAATGGGTTACTTGGGAATCATCGAAAACTTGACCAAGAAACGCATGAAAGGCCTTAAGCCACCAACAGCTCAAGAAGCCTTCCAAGCTAAGAAGAAAGTTGCCCTTAAGAAGATCGAACGCGACTTTGCGGATGAAGCTATCCGTTCTAACTTTGACAAGTTCAAGGGTGATGCGGTTAAATTGGCTCAAGAATTCACTCCTGAAGAATTGGCACTTTACATCTTGAGCTTGACCGTTCAAGACCCAGAGACAATGCCAGAAGTGGAAATTGCACGTGAAAAACCATTGCCATTCAAACCATCAGGTGGTGGCTTTGGTGGTAAAGGCGGCAAAGGTGGCCGTGGCAACCGTGGTCGCGATAACAACCGTCGTGGTGGATACCGTGGCGACCGTAACCGCGATGACCGAGACGGTGGCCGTCGTGACTTCAAACGCAAGTCTAAGAAGAATAGCCGTGACTTCGAAAATCGTGGCAACAAACGCCCACACCGCACCTCAAGTGAAAAGAAAAACGGCTTTGTTATCCGTAACAAGGGTGATAAATAAACAAGGAAAACGCTCTATGAAAATAGAGCGTTTTTTATATACTTATTTTTTTAGACTTCCCTTAGGTGAGTGCGGACGTCAGCGAACTTTTTCAAAGTTCCTAATTATAGTATTTTTTTATGAAAGCGCAAACATTTTAAGTGTAAAATAGTTATTATTAGAAAGTAGAAGTAGTAGTCTCAAGTAAATTCAAAAAAACACACGGTTATTTTTCCGTGTGTTCTTTGATATAGGCTAGTTTTTTCTCTCGGCTTTTTTTCTTAAAGAGTGTTTCGGCGCTCATGGCTTCTGGTTTGCTGGCGAAGGCTTCTGTGTAGAGGAGTTTAACTGGTAGGCGGGCTCTGGTGTACTTGGCGCCTTTGCCTGAGTTATGGGTTTTGAGGCGGCGTTCGACGTCTGTGGTATAGCCTGTATAGAGGGTGCCATCGGCACACTCAACCACATACATGTAGGCCTTGCTATCCTTTTCTATCATCGTTTAGGACTCACCCTCAGTCTTTTTTCCAAAGTAAATCTCAAAGATTTCGTCGGTATAGTCACCATTTTCCTTGTGAACAAAGAGAGGTGGAAGGATTTTCAAGCCATCTGTCGAACCGTCTTTAATGGCTTCAATCAGGAGCATGTTAGCCTCACGTCCCATTTTAGGATAGATAAACTGGATGCGTTTAGGCGCTAGATTATACTGGCGCATAGTATCGATGATATCCAAAAAGCGGTCAGGACGATGCACCATGGCAATACGTCCGTTAGATTTGAGGGCATGACGAGCGACCTGGCAAATTTCTTCTAGATTGGTCGTGATTTCGTGACGGGCTAAGAGGTAGTGCTCGGACAGATTCTTCTTGGATGTTTCTGTCGCCTTAAAGTAGGGAGGGTTACAGAGAATAAGGTCCACCTGAGATCGTGGGGCATGGTCAAGCAAATTTTTCAGGTCGTCATTGACAACGGTCACCTGGTCCTCTAGTTGGTTGAGAGTGACGGAACGTTTGGCCATGTCAGCCAGGCGTTCTTGTAGTTCAACCAAGGTAATTGGTGCCTCAGTGCGTGTACTAGCAAAGAGGCCAACGGCACCATTTCCCGAACAGAGGTCGACGATTAACCCCTTCTTTGGAATTTTTGGGAATCGCGAGAGGAGGACACTGTCGATAGAATAGCTGAAGACCTCCTTATTTTGAATGATTTTTACATCTGTGGAGAAGAGTTGGTCAATGCGTTCTCCATCTTTTAAAATTGGATTTGTCATAACTTTTATTGTAACAAAAAACAGCTCCCAAAGGAACTGTTGTGAGTGATTACTCCAGGACACCAAAGGTGTAGCCTTGATCTTTGAAGTATTCGATGATTTGTGGAAGGGTCTGAACTGTGAGCTCCTTACCAGCAGTGTCGTGCATAAGGACAACCTTAACATGACTCTCAGGGAAATATTTTTGTGAACCATCCAAGTAGGCCATCATGGTTTCAGATGTCGTTGGGCGAACAGAGGCTGGTTCTGCATCTCCACAAAGCATATTCCAGTCAATCCACTGGACACCTTCCTTGGCGAGAGCTTGGTCAGTACTTTCTAGACCTTGCCATGACATATGACCACCAGGATAACGGAAAATTCTTGTTTTGAAGTCTTTACCTAGGATGGCTTGGAAATTAGCCATGGTTTGGTTAACCTCAGAAACAATCTGACTTTGATTAGGAACACGTCCTGGATAAAGGAGATTAAAGTTGTGGCTGAGGCTATGGTTGGCAATAGCATGTCCTTCTGTAATTTGGCGTTTGAGGATGTCCGCATTTTCTTGTGTAATGGTGTAACCAATGTGGAAGAATGTGGCATGAACACCATATTCTTTCAAAATACTCATGACTTGTGGGGTCAGTGTTGGATCAATCCCGTCGTCAAACGTTAAAAAGACTACCTTGTCGTCGATATCCTGAGACTTGCCTCGAATAGTATTATTCACAGCAGTAACATCGTAAGCATAGTCAGAAGCTGCGATGCTGTGGTTACTACCTTTTTTAAGTTGTGTCTTATCATCTTCTTTAGCTTTTTCTGAAGATGAAGTTGTGCTATTAGCGACTTGTTCAGTCTTTTCAGCCTTGGCTACTTGTTCAGATTTCGTGTTATGGCGTTGGAATAGGACAAAGCCTAGGATAGCCAAAACAGCCAAGTTTGCAATAATGAGGCAAAGATTAAGTGCCTTTCGATTTTTCCCTATAATCTCAATACTTTTTTTCATAGTTACATTATAGCTCAAACTATTAGAAAGTGCCACACCATTTTCAAGACTTTTACAAAGAAATTCGATGAAAAAAGATCTCCTTTTTTTGGTATAATAGTAAAAAACTTGTAGAAAAAGAGGTAAAAACGTGTTTTACGCTTATTTACGTGGGCTTGTTGTCTTCCTTCTTTGGATTATCAATGGTAATGCCCATTACCACAATCGCGATAAATTATTGAACAAGGATGAAAACTACATCTTGGTTGCTCCGCACCGAACGTGGTGGGACCCTGTTTATATGGCTTTTTCAGCCCGTCCTAAGCAGTTTATTTTCATGGCTAAGAAAGAACTCTTCAAGAGTCGTATCTTTGGTTGGTGGATTCGCATGTGTGGCGCCTTCCCAATTGACCGTGAAAATCCTGGTCAAGAAGCTATCAAGTACCCTGTTAACATGCTTAAGAAGAGTAATCGTAGTTTGATTATGTTCCCAAGTGGTAGCCGTCATTCTTCTGATGTTAAGGGTGGAGTTGCGGTCATCGCTAAGATGGCCAAGGTTAAGATTATGCCAGTTGTCTATCAAGGACCTCGTGAGCTCAAGGGGCTCTTGACGGGTGAACGTGTGGATATGAACTATGGTAATCCTATTGATATTTCAGATTTGAAGCGTTTGAATGACGAAAATATTCAAGAGGTTGCTCGTCGTATCCAGTCTGAATTTGATCGTCTCGATGAAGAAGCTTTGAGCTATCAAACAGGCAAAAAACCAAACCCATTGACATATATTTACCGTGTACCTCTCGCTCTTGTGGCTATCATTGCAGTGCTTTTGACCATGGCTTTCTCATATGTAGCTAGCTTTGTTTGGAACCCTGAAAAACACCGTGCCAAAGAAACGCAGAAATAAGCAAATAACTCTGTCAGACATAGATCTGATGGAGTTTTTTACTTTTTGATATATTTTTTTAATTTTTTACGAATAAGAAAGAAAATATATCAATTAAGGAGAATAGCGTGAAGGAAAAGATTCTAGCCTATGTCAAAGATAATCGTCTGTTTGTGAGTGTCATCGCTGTACTGATGGTGATTTTTTGCTTCTTTCTATGGATGACTTGTGGTGCCGGCAACAGCATGGAGGCGGAGACGTCTTATACAGATGTGACAGCTTTGTCAACCTCCTCCTCCAAACAAAGTTCACAGTCTCTTTCTGAGGCGTCTTCCCAGTCAAAGACTGAAGGAAGTGAAAAGGAGAAGTCAAAAGTAACGGTAGATGTTAAGGGGGCTGTGGCTAATCCGGGTGTTTATACTTTAAAAGCAAGCGCTAGGGTGACTGATGCCATCAAAGCTGCTGGGGGAATGACTGAGGATGCGGATGCTAAGAGTGTTAATTTAGCTGCAAGCCTGTCAGACGAAGAGGTTATCTATGTGGCAACTAAGGATGAAAACCTTTCTGTTCTTGGTCAATCAGGAACTGGTCAGGTCTCTGACAAAGGAGGGCAAACTAGTGCTAAGGATGGCAAAATCAACTTAAACACAGCGACTTCAGAGGAGTTACAAACCATTTCTGGAATTGGCGCTAAGCGTGCTGAGGATATCATTGCCTATCGTGAAAGTCATGGAGGTTTTCAATCCGTAGATGACTTGAAAAATGTCTCAGGAATTGGTGATAAAACTTTAGATAAAATCAGAGAGTCCCTCTATGTGGCTTAAAAAAGCTCCCATCAATCTTTTTTCCTTGACTCTTTTAATAGCTGCTCTTTATTTTACGATTTTTGCCACTAATGTTTATGCTATTGGGGCGTTGTCTTTTCTTTTAGGATGTTTTTTGAAGCATCATTGGAAGAATAAGGCAGCCCTAAAGTTGGTGGGGCTTGTAGGTAGTTTCTTTTTGATTTACTTTTTATTCTTGCAACACAGAGCTACCATACAAGATAAACAAGCTCCTACTGCAATCAATCAAGTGACTCTGGTTGCTGATACGCTATCGGTTAATGGTGAGCAATTATCAGCTATTGGAAAGGCAAAGGGACAAACCTATCAGGTTTTTTACCGACTCAAATCTGAGAAGGAGCAGTATTTTTTTAAGACTACTAGTCAAACCTTGGTATTAAAAGGGAAAATAAAGTTATCCCCAGTAACTGGTCAACGTAATTTTCAAGGGTTTAATTATCAGTCTTATCTAGCCAGTCAAGGCATTTATCGAATGGCTCAGATTGAGCGCTTGGATCATGTGGTGTCTCAAAAAAACACATCTCCCCTAGCTTTTTTCCATCAACTGAGGAGGAGGGCTTTGGTTCATATTCAGACGCATTTTCCTAATCCTATGAGACACTATATGACAGGTCTGCTCTTTGGGTATTTGGATAAGGAGTTTGATGAGCAAAGTCAGCTTTACACAAGCTTAGGTATTATTCATCTATTCGCACTTTCGGGGATGCAAGTGGGCTTTTTTCTGGGATGGTTTCGCTACGGACTCCTACGCTTGGGCCTTCCTAAAGATTATCTATTTATTATCTTGCTGCCTTTTTCCTTATGCTATGGCTTAATGACAGGTTGGACAGCTTCTGTCCTACGTTCCTTGATTCAAAGTTTGTTGGCTGAGTTTGGTATTAAAAAACTGGACAATATGGGAATAACCTTGCTTCTAATGTTTCTCTTTTTACCTCATTTTCTTTTGACAGTGGGAGGTGTTTTAAGTTGTTCCTATGCCTTTTTGTTGTGTTTGTTTGATTTTGAGGAGATGTCATCTCTTAAAAAGTCAATCTGTACGAGCTTGGTATTGAGTCTTGGGATTTTGCCCTTTCTAACTTACTATTATGGGACCTTTCAACCGGTGAGTTTAATTCTGACAGCGATGTTTTCGATAGTCTTTGATAGCTTTCTCTTACCTGTCTTGACGGTCTTCTTTGTCCTTTCAGGGTTGGTAATCTTTTCTCAAATCAACCCACTTTTTGAATGGATGGAGACCTTTTTGACTTGGATACAATCCTGGATAGGCCAGCCTTTGATTCTAGGGAAACCTAGTTTGTTTCAGTTTGGCTTGATGATAGCTGTATTGGTTCTGCTCTTTGATTTTTGGAAAAAGCCTCAGTTTAGGATTTGCCTTTTGATGATTTTTGGTCTTTTGATGGTCTGGGTCAAACATCCTTTAACCAATGAGGTGACTATGGTTGACGTTGGTCAGGGAGATAGTATTTTTCTGAGGAGTATGAAAGGCGATACCATCCTGATTGATGTGGGTGGCAAGGTGACTTTCGGCCTAAAGGAAAAATGGCAAGAGGCTAGTCAGACGAGCAATGCGGAGAAAACCTTGATTCCCTATCTACAGGCTAGGGGAGTGTCTCAAATTGACCATATGGTCCTGACTCATACGGATACAGACCATATTGGTGATTTGGAAGAAGTAGCCAAGCGGTTTAAGATTAAGGAAATCTGTGTCAGTCAAGGAGCTTTGACTAAGCCTAGTTTTGTGAAACGACTTAGGACTTTAAAACGCCCAGTTCGTACTCTAAAGGCTGGAGACAACTTACCCATGATGGGAAGCAAGCTACAGGTTCTTTATCCAAATAAAGTTGGTGATGGTGGTAATAATGATTCGATAGTGCTCTATGGAAAATTATTAGGAAGCAGTTTTCTGTTTACGGGTGATCTGGAAAAGGAAGGAGAGGAGGAACTGATGGCCAGTTATCCCAATTTAAAAGCAGGCATCCTCAAAGCTGGACACCACGGTTCAAAAGGGTCATCGTCTGAAGCGTTTTTGGACCAGTTGCAGCCCTCCCTTGCCCTTGTTTCAGCTGGTGAGAATAATCGCTATAAACATCCAAATGATGAAACTTTGAAGCGTTTTAAGGAACGTCACATTAAGGTTTTACGAACAGACCAGAACGGTGCTATCCGTTTTAAAGGGTGGTTTAAGTGGTCAAGTGAAACTGTCCGATAATTGTTAGCGTTCTTAATTTGTCATGCACCTCAATCTATGGTAGAATGTAAAGGCTAATATTCCAGTATAAGAAAGATTGAACAGTATGCGTAAAATTATCATCAATGGTGGTAAGAAACTTCAGGGAGAAGTTACAGTATCAGGGGCTAAAAATTCAGTTGTTGCTTTGATTCCAGCCATCATTTTATCTGATGGAGTGGTTACTCTTGATGGGGTGCCAGCAATCAGCGACGTCGATAACCTCATTGAAATTATAGAAGTAATGGGTGGTTCTGTTAAGCGTGATGGCGAAACACTTGAAATTGATCCACGAGGCGTTAAGGATATGCCAATGCCATTTGGTAAGATTAACAGCCTTCGTGCTTCTTACTATTTCTACGGTAGCTTGCTTGGACGTTACGGTCAAGCAACAGTAGGTTTGCCTGGTGGCTGTGATTTGGGACCACGTCCTATTGACCTTCACCTTAAGGCGTTTGAAGCGATGGGTGCAAGCATTTCCTATGAAGCAGAGTCTATGCGTATTGCGACTGATGCTGGTCAACGCATTAAGGGTGCTCATATCTACATGGATACGGTCAGTGTTGGAGCGACTATCAATACCATGTTGGCAGCGGCTAAGGCTGACGGTCGTACGGTTATTGAAAATGCGGCGCGTGAACCTGAGATTATTGATGTAGCAACTCTTCTTAACAATATGGGAGCGCGTGTACGTGGCGCTGGTACAGAAGTCATCACGATTGACGGTGTAGAAAGCTTACATGGCACTCGTCACCAGGTCATTCCAGACCGTATTGAAGCGGGTTCTTACATTGCTATGGCTGCGGCTATCGGTAAGGGAATTAAGGTTAAAAATGTTCTTTATGAACACCTTGAAAGTTTTATTGCTAAACTTGAAGCAATGGGTGTTCGTATGACCGTTGAAGAAGATGCCATCTTTGTGGAAGAGCAAGGTGATCTAAAACCTGTTGACATTAAGACGTCGCCTTATCCAGGTTTTGCAACAGATTTACAACAACCTATGACACCATTGTTATTGAAAGCAAGTGGTCGCGGAAAAATCATAGATACAATTTATGAAAAACGTGTGAATCACGTTCCTGAATTGGCTCGTATGGGTGCTGATATTCAAGTACTCGGTGGACAAATTGTTTACAATGGTCCAACGCAACTTTCAGGTGCACCAGTAAAAGCTAGTGATTTGCGTGCGGGTGCGGCACTTGTTACAGCGGGTCTTATGGCAGAAGGTCAAACTGAAATTACCAATATTGAGTTTATCCTTCGCGGGTATTCAAATATCATTGAGAAACTTTCTGACCTTGGTGCAGATATTCGTTTGATTGAAGATTAAGTCTAAGGTTCAACCCCTAGTGGTTGAGCCTTTTTCCATTTTTAAAACTGTGTTATAATACTATCATGGATATTTGGACTAGTCTGGGTGCTTTTGCCTTTTTTGAGTCGGAGCGCCTTTCTTTTAGACCACTCATCTTTTTGGATCGTTTTGATTTACATGAAATTGTATCAAATCCTCAGAATCTACAATTTTTCTTTCCTGCCACTCAAACACAGCATGAAACGGATTGCCTTTTGGTTCATTATTTCATGAAGGAACCTCTAGGTGTATGGGCCATTGTAGATAAAGAGTTAGATAAGATGATTGGCGTTGTTCGTTTTGAAAAGATTGATGTCCAGAAACGGACTGCAGAGCTTGGCTATTTTTTGAATGCCTCATACTGGGGGAGAGGTCTAATGACTGAGGCGGTTACCTGTCTGTCAGATTTGGCTTTGACAGCTATGGGAATGGACCGTATTATTCTTATTGCCCATTTGGAAAATAAGGCATCGATTCGTGTAGCGGAAAAATCTGGCTTTAAGCTTGTGTCCCGCTTTAAGGGAGCAGACCGATACACTCGTACCATGCGTGATTATCTCCGCTTTGAGAAGGAGGAGAACTGTGAGTAAACATCAAGAAATTCTAGATTATCTTGAGGCCTTGCCAATCGGTAAGCGTGTTAGTGTGCGTAGTATTTCGAATCACTTACAGGTTTCTGATGGAACTGCCTATCGAGCCATTAAAGAAGCTGAAAATCGAGGGCTGGTTGAGACTCGTCCTCGGAGTGGGACGGTTCGAATTGAAAAGAAAGTCCAAGTTCGCCTTGACAGGCTGACCTTTGCGGAGATTGCAGAGATTACAGAGTCTGAGGTTATCTCTGGTCATGAAGGTCTGGAACGTGTCTTCAGTAAGTTCTATATTGGAGCCATGACTATTGAGAATATCACCCGTTATTTAACCAAGGGAGACCTTCTTATTGTTGGGGACCGTGAGGATATTCAATTGCTTGCCCTAGAACACAATAATGCTATTCTAGTGACGGGGGGCTTTCAGGTTTCCGATAGGGTAAAAGAGCTTTCTCGTTTGAAGCAATTTCCAGTTATGGTAACAACTTACGATACCTTTACCGTGGCAACCATGATTAACCAGGCACTTTCGAATGTCCGCATCAAAACAGACATCAAGACTGTAGCTCAAGTCTATACCAGACGAGAAGACTACAACTACATGACTCCAGAAATGACGGTCAGGGATTTTCAGAATTTGGTTAAACGGACCAATTTGGTACGTTTTCCAATTTTATCTGAGTCTGAAAAAGTGATTGGGATTGTGACCATGCGGGATGTGTCTAATCAGCAACCGACGACCATGCTTAAGGCAATCATGACAAAGCCGACGGTGACACGACTTGAGACTAGTTTGGCAACTGTTGCCCAAAAGATGATTTTTGAAGACTTTGATATCATTCCTGTTGTGGACGAAGAAAAACATTATCTAGGTGTTATCACTCGTCGTCAGGTTTTGGAAGAACTTCAGGACAATAATCGTGGCAACTTGCACACCTTTAGTGATCAAATGATAGCTAACCTAAATCAGGACAAGCATGCTTTCAGCTTTGAGGTAGAGCCCACTATGATTGACAATTCTGGGAACCTCACTCAGGGTGTTCTTGCAGAGATGGTTAAAGAGGTTGTCTATCGTATCATGGAAAAGCAGGAGCAAAATGGTCTTGTGATTGAAGAGATGATGTTTTACTTTCTTCAGGCAGCTCAGATCGATGACAAGGTGACGATTACACCAAGTATTATCGCTGAGACCAGACGTAGAGCGCATCTGGACCTTATGGTTACTCACGGAAATCATACCGTCTGCAAATCAGTCGTTGTGGTTAAGAAAACTTAGGAACGAATAAAAAATAAAAGATATAAAGAAAACGGAGAAAACAATGATTACATTAAAATCAGCACGTGAAATTGAAGCGATGGATAGGGCAGGGGATTTTCTTGCTAGCATTCACATTGGTCTACGTGATCTCTTGAAACCAGGAGTAGACATGTGGGAAGTAGAAGAATATGTGCGTCGTCGTTGTAAAGAAGAGAATGTCCTTCCCCTTCAGATTGGAGTTGAGGGAAGCATTATGGATTACCCTTATGCAACATGCTGTGGCCTTAATGACGAAGTGGCACACGCCTTTCCACGTCACTATATTTTGAAAGATGGTGACCTCTTGAAAGTGGATATGGTCTTGTCAGAACCTATTGATAAGTCAGTCCTTGATGTGTCAAAATTGGACTTTGACAATGTTGCTCAGGTTAAAAAATACACGGGATCATATTCTGGCGGTTTGGCTGACTCATGCTGGGCTTATGCGATTGGAACGCCATCTGATGAAGTTAAAAAACTTATGGAAGTAACACGTGAGGCTATGTACCTTGGTATTGAACAAGCAGTAGTCGGTAACCGTATCGGTGATATCGGGGCGGCTATCCAAGAATACGCTGAAAGTCGTGGTTACGGTGTTGTTCGTGATTTGGTTGGACACGGAGTTGGACCAACAATGCACGAAGAACCAATGGTGCCAAACTATGGGGTGGCTGGACGAGGTCTCCGTCTCAAAGAAGGAATGGTTTTGACTATCGAGCCAATGATTAACACTGGTACTTGGGAAATTGATACTGACCTTGAAACGGGTTGGGCTCACAAAACTCTTGACGGTGGACTTTCTTGTCAATATGAACACCAATTTGTTATTACTAAGGATGGTCCAGTAATTTTGACTTCTCAAGGTGAAGAAAGAACTTACTAATATGAAACGACAAGGCTTAATGGCCCGTCTCCTGGATAAACTCCAGTGGCGCCCTTTGCAGGTTTATCTTAGGCATTATCGTAGTGCAGAGATAGACATTTCAACTATCGCAGTGGCTTACTATCTCATTTTGACGGTTTTTCCGCTCATTGTCATTGCGGCCAATGTCTTTCCCTATCTGAATATTGATACGACAGATCTCTTGAAGTTTATGAATGAGCATCTTCCTAAGCAGTTTTATGCACCTGCAGCCAACGTTGTTCAGGATATCTTCTCGACACCTTCTGGACAGTTGTTGGGAGTTGCCTCTTTGACGGGATTCTGGACCATGATTAAGTCCTTGTCTTCACTTCAAAAGGCGATTAACAAGGTGTATGGTGCCTCAGAACATCGTGATGTCTTTATTAGTCACATTATCGGTGGTTTCATGAGTCTGGTCATTTTGTTCCTGCTCACCTTTGCACTAATGCTGTCCACAATTATTCAGTCGGTCCTTCGAGTTATCAATCAGACCTATCCTATTGGTTCCAAGATGACCCAGCTTATTCTAAATAGTATTCAACCTCTGAGTATTGCAGTTGTCTTCCTGGGAATGATGGTGCTTTATTTCGTGCTTCCAAATGTGAAGATTCGAAAAATCCGTTACGTTATGCCAGGGACTATCTTTACGACTTTAGTGATTGGTTATTTAAGTAACTTGTTTGGAACCTACGTGATTCGTACCTTGAGTCGATTAGTTGACATCAAGTTATTTGGATCCATTATGATTTTCGTCTTCATGCTTTGGTTCATCTTTTTGGCCAGGATTTTGATTTTGGGCGCCGTCTTTAATGCGACCTATCAAGAACTTAGACAAGGTGAACTAAAAAGTAGAAGAGGAGATGTGATTACTATTATTCAGAGCTTTTCTGGAGATGGTAGTGACAGCAAAAAACACAAAAAACATGAGGATGATTCCTAGATGATAAAAAGAGCTTGGTGAGATCCAGGCTCTTTTGACGGGATTATTGATTTTTCGTAACTAATAAAAAACATTGATTATGGAGGAAAAATGAAAAAACAAACTGTTCGTGATTTAACACATATTGCTATTGTGGCAGCTCTTTATGTAGTCTTGACTGTTGTGCCACCTTTTAACTTAATTTCGTATGGTCCCTACCAGTTCCGAATTGCAGAAATGTTCAATCTTTTAGGATTTTATAATCGCAAGTATATCATTGCCGTGACTTTGGGCTGTGTGATTGCTAATTTCTTTAGCTTTAACATGATTGATGTGGTTGTCGGAAGTCTCTCGACACTGGTCTTTGTCGGTTCAGGTGTTTATTTCTTCGATCGATTTAAGAACCAAGATATTTTAGGTGGACTTTTTGACAAGGCTCATGTTTACTTTGCTTTTTACTTCTCATTCTTCATGGTGACAATTGCGGCTGAGTTGACCTTGGTTACTCAGGCACCATTTTGGGTAACTTGGTTCACTGTTGCTATGGGAGAATTGGCTTCTCTCTTAGTTGGTGCAATTCTTATTAAGAAATTGGCCAAAGTTATTGATTTTGTTTCCTAAATTAACGTCTGTAAAGGCGTTTTTTTCTGCTTTTATGTTAAAATGTTCCTATGGAAAAACGAATGAAAGAGCTGGTTGTTAAACTTAACCAGTATGCAAAAGAGTATTATACGGAAGATAATCCATCAGTGTCAGATGCCGAGTATGATAAGCTTTATCGTGAGCTTGTAGCTTTGGAAGCTGAACATCCAGAACTTGTTCAAGCAGATAGTCCTACGCATCGTGTGGGAGGTCTAGTCCTTGATGGTTTTGAAAAATATCAACATGAGTATCCGCTTTATAGTTTGCAGGATGCTTTTTCACGAGAAGAGCTAGATGCCTTTGATAAGAGGGTTAAGGACGAATTTCCTAATGCTGATTATATGGCTGAACTCAAAATCGATGGGCTTTCTATCTCGTTGACCTATGTGGATGGTATTCTTCAGGTAGGTGCGACACGTGGTGATGGTTCTGTAGGTGAGAATATCACTGAAAATGTCAAGCGTATCTCAGATATTCCTCTGAAGTTGGACCAACCTCTTAATATTACGGTGCGTGGGGAGTGTTACCTGCCACGGGCTGAGTTTGAACGCATCAACATCCAACGCCAGGAAAATGGTGAGGCCGAATTTGCCAATCCACGTAATGCTGCAGCAGGAACTCTTCGTCAATTAGATACCAAAGTGGTTGCAGAGCGTCGTTTGGCGACTTTCCTTTATCAGGAAGCTAGTCCAACGGAGCGTCTAACACAAAATGATGTCTTAAATGAAGTGGCAGAACTCGGTTTCTCTGTTAATCCACGACGCATTGTCACATCATCGATGGATGAGATTTGGGACTTTATTCAAGCTGTTGGAGAAGATCGTGATCACTTGGCCTATGACATTGATGGTGTTGTCATCAAAGTCAATAGTTTGGCTATGCAAGAAGAACTCGGTTTTACAGTTAAGGCGCCACGTTGGGCCATTGCTTATAAATTCCCGGCTGAGGAAAAGGAAGCAGAGCTTCTCTCAGTGGACTGGCAGGTAGGTCGTACGGGTGTAGTAACGCCGACTGCTAATTTGACTCCAGTGCAATTAGCGGGGACAACGGTTAGTCGGGCCACCCTTCATAATGTAGATTACATTGCCGAAAAAGACATTCGTATCGGTGATACCGTAATTGTCTACAAAGCTGGTGATATTATCCCTGCTGTACTTCGTGTAGTAGAGAGTAAGCGTACGACACAGGAGCCGATGGAAGTACCGACTCAATGTCCATCTTGTGGCAGTGGTCTTTTACATTTTGAAGATGAAGTTGCCCTACGATGTATCAATCCTTCTTGCCCTGCTCAGATCAAGGAAGGCCTGATTCATTTTGCCTCTAGAGATGCCATGAACATCGCAGGTATGGGACCTTCAGTGGTTGAAAAGCTCTTTAAAGCTGAATTGGTTAAAGATGTGGCTGATATCTATGGCTTGAACAGTCAGGATTTCCTTCAATTGGAAGGTTTCAAGGAAAAGTCGGCTGAAAAACTTTACGCAGCCATTCAATCATCAAAAGAAAATTCTGCAGAGAAATTGCTCTATGGCTTGGGTATTCGTCATGTTGGCGCCAAAGTTAGTAAGCAGTTGCTAGAAGCTTTTGGCAGTATACAAGAGTTAGCCAGTGCAGATGTCGAGGCTATTGCTGCTGTAGATGGTTTAGGAGAGGTTATTGCCAAGTCCATCCAGCGCTATTTTGCTAAGGAGGAGGCTCAAGTTCTTATGAAAGAACTGGAATCCTATGGCGTTAATTTGTCCTATCTTGGACAAAAGGTGGCAGATGATGCTATCTTATCTGGTAAGACAGTTGTTTTGACAGGGAAATTGGAGCACCTTAAACGTAGTGAAGCAAAGGCAAAACTAGAAGCTCTGGGTGCTAAGGTGACAGGCTCTGTCTCTAAGAAAACAGATTTAGTAGTTGCTGGTAGTGATGCCGGAAGTAAGTTGGAAAAAGCACAAAGCCTAGGAATTGAAGTAAAAGATGAGGCTTGGTTGCTGGATTTATAGGAGTTCAATATGAAACAAAAACGTGCCCGCTTAATTTATAATCCAACATCTGGACAAGAAATTATGAAAAAAAATGTTGCCGAGGTCTTGGATATTCTGGAAGGTGCTGGCTTTGAAGCGTCAGCCTTTCAAACAACACCAGATGAGAACTCAGCAAAAAATGAGGCCACTCGTGCGGCCAAAGCAGGCTTTGACTTAGTTATTGCTGCTGGTGGCGATGGTACAATCAATGAGGTTGTTTCTGGGATTGCCCCGCTTAAAAAACGCCCACAAATGGCGGTTATTCCAACGGGAACGACAAATGACTTTGCACGCGCCTTGAAGATTCCAAGAGGAAATCCTGTTGAAGCAGCCAAGGTTATCGCTAAAAATCAGACCCTTCTGATGGATATTGGCCGTGCCTATGATGACAAATACTTCATCAATATTGCGGCTGCTGGTTCCTTTACGGAACTAACCTATAGTGTACCTAGTCGCTTAAAGACAGTACTTGGTTATTTGGCCTACCTTGTTAAGGGGGCAGAGTTGTTGCCACAGGTAAAGAAGGTTCCTGTTCGTATTACGCATGATGAGGGTGTTTTTGAAGGTGGTCTTTCCATGATTTTCGTTGCCTTGACCAATTCAGTTGGTGGCTTTGAAACGATTGCCCCAGATGCTAAACTGGATGATGGTAAATTTACTCTAATCATGGTTAAGACTGCTAACCTCTTTGAATTGGTTGACCTCATTCGTCAAATTCTCCAAGGTGGTAAACACATCTATGACAAGAGAATTTCCTATATCAAAACGAGCTCGCTGTATATTGAGCCTTTAAGTGATGATCGTATGATGATTAACCTCGATGGCGAATACGGTGGTGATGCACCAATTCATCTCCAAAATCTGAAGAATCATATTGAATTTTATGCAAATATTGATGAGATTTCTGATGATGCCATCACTCTTCCAGATACAGACGAATTAGCTCTTGAAGCCATCGCACAAAAATTCAGTACAGAAGCTGAAAAAATTGAGAATGACTAATGTTAAACCTTTAAGCAACCTAAGATAGGTTGCTTTTTAAGTATATTTGTAGAAAATGACGCTTTCATTTGTTACAATAGAAAAAACTGGGAAATTGTTATATAGAATATTTAGAGGAGTAGAGGTTTAATAAAGAGAATGAACATTATTTAAGTGATGATCATCTAAAGAATGGTGATCAGGCTTTCGAGTCGGCTTTTCGTAATAAAGGGCCAGAGTTTGAATCTGCTTTTCAGGAGGAAAAAGCTGAGAAGCGACATTTCTTTTTGACCCTTGCTTTGCCATTGATACTCTTAGGTGTGAGCTAGGGCTCGGTCTTGTTATCCTGGGAGTATAAGCCGATAATTGTGTATCTGGCTGTAATTGTGGCATGTTTTGTCCTTGCTATCATTCTCTTTAGAATGGGACAGAAGCTAGGTAGATTTCTCTTCACCGCAATCGTGGTTGGCTTGATTGGACTATCCTTCTTTGCCACTTTAGGTGGTTCTGTCTATCGAGGGGCTATGAAAAAATACAGGTTGATTCAGCAGGTGTCTCAGTCAGATCTTGATGAAGATAAACCAGATAGCGATGATCCCAAAGATTACGAAGATGAGTCTGCAATTTATAACTGGACGGAAGAAGATTTTGAAAATCTGAAACCCAAGGCTGATACCTTACGTTCGATTATTAAAAGTCATGGTAAGGGGAATTATGTCGAGATGGAGTCTAGTGGTCTCAAGGTGAGATATGACCGTGGAGATGGCAATGAGTATATTAATCTCTCTTTTGTGAAGGACGAAAAGGGACGCTTTGTCTATGATGGCGGAACAGCGACTTATCCAGTTGATGGCGTTACGGTAGTTGATAATTATAGTAGTGACTGGACAATAGAACAGCTTAACCGGTTACGCACTAAAGACCAAGACTATCTTGGTCCAGCAACAGCCTTGTCTGAGGTGGTGAGGGAACACCCTCAGGCGGACAGTGCTCAGAGGCGCATAGCGTGCACTCTTCAGGAGCTATGCATAAGACAGTTGATCTTGATTATACTGACCAGAATAGCTCTATTGAGAGAGCACAATTGTTAAGACTATCTTTTGAGTATAACGAAAAGAAAAAGGACTATTATTTGAGCTATAATTCTGTGGCTCGTCGCTACTGGGGATGACTATCTATGATAATGAATAACTAGACAGCAATTTTTTTAGTAATAAGAGATTCAATTATAAAGGGGGATTTTATAATGACAGCATCAAAAACCAAACGTCTCTTGTATTTTATGTCCGAATTGGAAAAGGGAAATGACATTTCAAAAACGGACTACCTTGCTCGCTTTGGCATAAGTGAGCGTACTCTTAAAGAGGATGTGAGTGAGCTCAAGGATAATTTGACTGAGCTCCGTCCTAATATGAAAGTGAAGTATTCTAGAAAATATGGTTCCTACCATGCTGAGTATGAACAAGGTTATGGTAACCTTAAATACAATCAGGCAGTTATCCTATCTAAGATTCTTTTAGAGAGTCGTGCCCTTCGAAAGGATGAAGTAGCAGAGATAATCAACATCTTTGTTGAGAGGGCTGTAGACGACAAAGAGCGCAGACGTATCAAGCGATTGACTGAGCTAGAACTAGATAGTTATCAAGAACTTAAGATTTATCAGGAACAAGATAAGTCACTCTTACCAGCTATTTCAGCCATTTTCGATGCTATTGTGGACCAACGTCCATTGTCATTTAGCTACCGTAAGCCAGGTGAAAAAGTGGAGGAGTATAAGGTCTTTCCAATTTCAGTCATTTTTGACAACCACTATTTCTACTGTATTTCTTACAAATTGGATGAGAACTTTACTTGTGATTACAAGTTCTCTGAAATACGTTATTTCCGTGTCGATCATTTTCAGACCATTCATAAATCTGAAAATGACGTCGCCTTCACGCTTAGTCCAGAACAAGAAGCCCGTCTCATTACAGATGAGCAGGTGCGTTACCAAGCTTTCTCAATGCTTTCTGGTAACGAATGGGCTCGAATTACCTTTGAGTATAAAGGTCTCTACCGTGATGTCTTGGAGTCTGATATTCCAAAACTGAAATTGCTAGAGGAAAGCACTAGTGAAGGTGTTGATCAGGTCCGTTATGAGATTGAAACCTTTAGTTTATTAGGCTTTCAAAAGTATATTCAACGCTTTGATGGAGATTTTGTTTTCCTTAAGATTGAAGCAATGGATAATTAATGAAAAAGGCATTCGTTTATCCGAATGTCTTTTCAAATCTGACAAAAATAGTATAATTGTGTTAAAATAGGAATACGGAAGCGTTATCATTTCCAAAAGGAGGGAAAATATGAAAGAAAAGAAAAAAGAAATGCAAAGACAAGTCTTGACTCTTTTAGGAATCTTGATTTTTGCCTTTGTTAACGTCTTCATCTTTGATGATAAGGTGGGTGCTGGTTTTTCTGCTTTCTCAACTATCACTCTGATGAGTATTGGACTTTTGTCTAAGCGCACCAGTCTGCGAGTTTTGGCTATTATTTCCTATCTCATCAATGTGGTAGCAGCTCTTTTTGGCTTCAACTATGTTGGTTTTCTAACAGCAGTTCAGGCCATTGAACTTATCTTCGTTATCTGGTATCTTTACCCACGTGACACCTTTTTGAGACGAGATACAACTGATAAATACACTTACCGCTATCGTTGGATTCATTTGCTCTTGACGGTTTTGATCTCACTTGGAGGTTACATTGTTTTTGCAGTTGTTTCTAGTATTTGGAATGGTTCTTTTCTAGAATACGGTGGAAACACAGCTCTCATTTTCGCCATGCAGTACTTGCTTTTCTTGAGTATCACTAAGTCAAGGCAAGATGAACCGACTAAGGTTGCCCATTTGTTCCAAAAGGAACGCCGTACTAAGGAAATGAAAGCTGCAATAGAGGCTGAACGTCAAGCCAAAGAAAGAGCACTTGCTCAAGCCTTTGAGGTACCTTTGAAGGCACCTAGTCAAACGGCTGCAAAATTTGGTAACAACATGGTTAAATTTGCAGCTGTCTGGCTTTTGGTGATGGATATGTCCATCTTGGCTTATTTCTTCCGTCCAAATGATGTTGGTTTCGGCTTTGGTGCCTTCTTTGTACTCTTGACCATTGTCTTGTCTTTGATTTTCAAATCTGAGGAAGACAAGGAGGACGTTTTCTCTATCATCTATCACAAGATTCGTCCTATCCAACCTATTTTCTTCATTCTGCTCTTGATTGCTCACGCGCATAAGTTTAGCTACGGGGCTGCTTACGCTCTCTTGTTCTCAGCTGCTTATTTCTTCTGGGCAATCAATAAGATTAATATGAAGACCCTCTTGACCTTTACAGTCATCATTTATTTCTTCCCAGTCTTTGGTTACCTATCTAACCCTTATCGTCTAGGTGCTGAAAACCTTAAGATGGTAGGTGAACTGGTGACAGATCGTAATAAGTCTAATACCTTCTATATCGGTCATTATTGGTCACTTTTAGGTTTACAGATTGATGGTGAATATGAAGGAGTCCCTGTTGCTTGGCAGGCTGCTAAGTATGCAAATATTGAGACCTTATATGATGAGGAGGATAACACCTCAGGTATTTTCTATGAAGATAATCATGGTGACTATGTTTATGATTTACACCTAACAAATAACAAAGGTACCATTGAAGTAACAACGGGCTCTGGCAAAGATAAGAAAGAATTCCAATTCATGGACTTTGCCAGAACCTATTATCGATATGAAAAATTGAAAAAAACGGATAACCAAAAGCGTTATAAAGATTTTTACAAGATAGGTACTGTTTCGACTGAGTTGGGAACTTATAATCTTTATCTCGAAATGAATCAAGATTGGGTTGATGACTATCAAAAAGATCCTACTAATGTTGACTACCGTTTACTTATTTTTGGAGACAAACTGACACCAAAAGAAGCTTACGAAAAAGCATATCATTACTAAAAAAGTATCTCTGCAATTTGCAGAGATACTTTTGTCTGGGCTCTTTGTCAACTGTAGTGGGTGACGAAAAGCTAACATCTAGAGAGGACCAGATAGGTCTTCTCTTTTTGTATATTCAGAGTGATGAAAACACGCTTCCTAAAGTTGATAAAATTTTTAAAACCGAAGCCCAACCGTTTGATGTCTTTAATCAACTTATTAGTTGCTTCAAGTTTGGCATTTGAATAGTCTGTTTCTAGCGCATTCTTGATGTATTGCTTGTGTCTAAGAAAAGTCCTAAAGACTGTTTTGAAGTAATGATTGACCTTGCTTATATTCTCCTCT
>NZ_JALT01000015.1:0-11288 GCF_000525585.1 Streptococcus sp. ACS2 | reverse complement strand
TTGTGTAAGTCGCAGATGCTTTGGTTCCGTTCTTATCTTCACGAACAACCGTCACAGCTGGAGCTGTTCCAGTAAATGATTTCTCTGGAACAAAAGTTACAGTTCCGTCGGCTGCTACTGTGTAAGTACCAACTCCATCAACTGTCTTGGTAGTTGAACCATCGTCGAAGGTTGCTGGAACGTCATCGTTCATTGGCACACGGCTATCACCTTCAGTAAATTCAGGCTTACCTGTTTGGGTTTGACCTTGTTTACCTGTTGATGTTGTATCTTCTGCTGTTGGTGTAACTGGTGTTACTGTTGGGGTGTAAGTCGCAGAGGCTTTGGTTCCGTTCTTGTCTTCACGAACAACCGTTACAGCTGGTGCAGTTCCATCGAATGATTTTTCTGGTACAAATGTAACAGTACCGTCTGCTGCTACTGTGTAAGTACCAACACCTTCAACGGTCTTAGATGTTGAACCATCGTCAAATGTCGCTGGAACATCTTCATTGATAGCTACTGTTTTCTCAACGCCATCAACGGTTACTGTTCCACCCTTGAATTCAGGTTTACCAGTTTGAGTAGCACCTTGGATATCTTTTGTTTCAGCTGGAGTTGCTGTCGGTGTTACCGGTACGATTTCAGGCGTGTAAGTTGTGTCCACCTTGATACCGTTTGAGCTTTCAGCTTGAACCTTGGCCGGTGTTACTACACCTGTGTATGATTTATCAGTCGGTGTGAAAGTGACTTGACCAGTAGCTGAATCAATTGAGTAAGTACCAATTTCAGTTGTACCATCAGCGGCATAAGCTGGTGTACTTGTCACTTCATTACCATCATTATCCAAAAGCGTGTAGCTATTATCTTTGATCGTAATAGCTTTATCTTCACCATTCACTTGAACAGTTGTACCTGCGAAGGTTGGTGTCCCTGTTTGCGTTGCACCTTGAACATCTTTAGAAGTTGCAGGGTTTGCAGTTGGAACTGCTGGCACAACAGTTGGTGTGTAGGTCGCATCTGAAGTAATGGTTGCAGTCTTACCATTAGCATTTGTAATAGTAGCAGTTGCCTGAACAGTTACTCCTTTTGCAGTACCAACAAAGTCTTTTTCTGGCGTAAATGTTACTGCTCCAGTCGTTGGGTTGATAGTATAGCTACCTTCTCCTGCTACTGTTACAGTTGTTTCATCAGTCGGTTGACCAGTTGCGGGATCCACCAATTTCTTGCTTGTGATTTCAGCAGTCTTATCATTACTCAAATCAAAGGTTGGTGTTTGGGTTTGAGGAACGTTTTGAATATCCGCAGAAACCTTGTCTGTAGGAGTCACTGTGATTGGTGTGACTGTTGGTGTGTACTTAGCTGTTGCAGTCTTGATGTAATCCTGTTGGATCTTACCATCTTTGTTTCTACCAACTGGCGCTGACAATGTAACTTCCACACCTTTGGCTGTACCAGTAAAGCTTGGATCTGGAGTGAAGGTTACTTCACCCGTTGAAGGATTAATCGTATAAGCTCCTTCCCCTTCAACTGTTACAGATGGCGCATCAGTAGTGAGACCTGTGGCAGGATCCACCAACTTAGCAGGATATTCTGCACTTGGAGTGATTGAAATCTTGTCACCATTTGAGTTAGTCTCAGTTGTGTTAAAGGTCGGAGTTTCTTTTTGAGTCGCCCCTTGAACATCAGTCGAAGTTTTGTCAACTCCTTCGATTTCAATTGGAGTGACTGTTGGAACGTATTGACCATCCATGGTATTCAACTGACCATTAATGTTTGGTTCTTGATCTGGGAATTTTGTTGACCAACCAGTATCATAACCGTTGTTATCTGAACGACGAATAGAAATACCATCAGCTGTTCCAAGGAAGTTATCTTCAGGAATAAATTCAACGTCGACATCTTTACCGTTGGCAGTAATCTTGTACTTACCTTGTCCTGGAACGACATAGTAACCGTCCCCATCAAGAGTAGCACGGTTGCCATCTTTATCAACGATGTATGGTTCTACCGTTTCGTCAATAACGGCACTAGAATTAAGCTCATACTTGTGTTCTCCACGTGCTGTAAAGGTTACAGTTGCAGTTTGCTTCGCCCCTTGAGGACCACTTGTTTCCTTGAATTCCCCTTTTGGTGGGTGCGTAATTTGAGTTCTGAAGTCTTCCACTTCCCCTGAGAAGGCCATACCAGTTGGGCTCTCAATCTCGTTAGCTTTCTTGGCAATACGAACACGAGCACCTAGTTCTTTAACGCTAGGGTCGATATAAGTCTTGCTATTTGCAAAAGTCAACTCAACTGTACCGTCATTTGTGATTCTTGCAAGATCAGAGCGTTCATCTTCATCAAAGGTACCATTTTGGTTAAAGTCTATCCAACCGTAGATATAAGCTTCTGAAGCTCCATCTGTATGGGCTTCTATTGACAGCTTGTAGTTACCTGGGCGTGTACGATCCATCTTGATCATCTCATTGGTTGTACCTTTAAGCTCATCTGGAAGCAATTGGTCAATTCCTTCATCGGCCGTAGTTGCCTTATCATCACCGAACCAGTCAAGAACAGTATTCTCATCCATATCTGGGCTCACATTACCAATATATGGTTGATTTACTTTAGCACCAGTTATACCATCTACAGTTGCAATGGTATGCATAGCTTTTCCGTATGACTCAGGAGCGTCCCCTTCATCAATTGGGAAGAATCCTAGCATTGCTGACTGTTTACCACCTGAAGCGACATAAAGTCCAACTTCAGAGGCACCACGCGTCATAACGATTGGAACAGTATAATTACCTTCAGAAATGTTTGGTCCAAAGATACCGGTTCCTAGACCACCTGTAACTTTGTCAGGATTTCCAAAATACTTCCAAGCTACTGGTTTCTTTTCTGGTCCAACTTCAGTAGATCTACGAAGTTGGTTTAAGTTGGTATTATTAAATTTAGGATTAGGTCCAAAAAGATTTTCAGTATCTTGTGGTGAATATGTTACAGAAGTACTTGGTCTGGTAAACTTTTTCCATTCTCCAATATGCTGCCAACCTTCTCCATTGGTAGTAAACATAACTAATTCACCTGGGTTAGCAGACTCCCCATCAGCCATAACAATAGCTGGCTTAACTGTCTTACCACGGAAGGTTGCAGAGATTTCAAACTGAACTCCAATATTTCCACCATTCAAAGCTGAACTTATGGTAGTCTTCTTGGTTTTCGTATCAATATTCTCAAATCTGATTTCAGTCCAATTATTTTGGGCATCAGCGACGATTTTGGCCTCTTCACCATTGTTAAAAGCTTGCTTAGCAGCATTTGAAGTGACTCCACTTACATAACCATTTTTTGCATTTGGATCATAGGTTGCTTTTTCAGCTTCTGTAGCCCCTTGATTTTCCATCCGTTTCTTATAGATTTCAGTCGCTTGGAAAGGTTTCAAAGATTTGACTTTTACAGTAACTACATAACCAGGCATGATTTCCTTGGTATAGGTAGACCCAACTTGAAGAGCCAATTTTTCTTCTAAGTTCTCAGTTGGTTTAACTTCACTTTTAGGAACTAATACTGTAGTAGTTCCTGTCCAGTTAGCTACATCTCCAAAGTCCAACCATGAGATTTGGCTAGCCATTGATTTGGCATCAACATTTGTAGTAAAGCCTGGTTTTTCAACTTTTGGAGTTGAGGTTGCGTCTTCTACATCATCACCAATCAAGTTTGGATCATGGGCATCACCAAGGGCACGACGTGTACGACGGCGACCAGAAGTTTCTGCTGTTACAACAGGTTGCACTACAGCAGACGCTTCGGCACCACTTGAAAGAGCATTCGTTGTAGAAGCTTCTGCTTGAACGTCCACACCTTGTGCTTCAGATGCTGTTTCTGAAGCAGGTGTCTCAGATGATGCTGATGTAACAGAGGCTGTTGTTGAAACTCCCATAGTATTGCCTACACTTGTAGAGCCAGCAACACTAGTGGTAGATGCTGCAGTAGTTGCTGACGTTGATGTAGCTGCTTGAGATGTTGTCTCACTAGAAGCTTGTGTTGTAGACGTTTCAGAGGTAGCTGCGCTAGCATTTGAAACGGTTTGAGACTGACTATTAGTCTCAGAAATTGATAAGAAATTTGCGACTTCCGTCGAAGCTTGAGCAGCAACAGCATTCTGAGAAGATGTCTCATCACTCACTGTAGCAGTAGTGCTAGCTACATCTCCTGCTTGGACTTGGTTAGCTGTTTCATCGGCAGATACTTGACTAGCAGTACCAACCATAACCAGAGTTCCAAGAAGAACGGAGCAAACCCCTACATTCAGCTTACGAATCGAAAATCGACTTATACGATCATTAAATAAATCTTTACCCACTTTGGTAATCCTCCACACTTATACTATTAAGTATCTCACCCCTCAATGAGATTAAAAGTATTTAAAAATACTAATCGTTAAATATTTTAACAAAATTCCTAATATTTGTGAAAAGAAATGCTCTTATTTTCAATTTTTTTATAAGGTTCACTTAAAAATAATCATGTAAACAGTAGAATGATTATAGATATCACTATTTTTATAAACATTTCAATTAATAATTTTATAATTATTTACTTTTGGAATTATCAGAAAAAAAAACTTATGATTTCATTTTTTTCAAAAATCGATTTTCAGAATTAATAATTCATTAGAACTTTTAAAATAGTAAGTCATTATTGAAATAAAAATGGTTGGTTATCAACTCAGTCCTTCTAAAAAATATAGCTTATAACCATCTTAACTATAGTTTAGAAGCCTATTTAACGACATTTTTTATCCTGTTGTTTTCAACAAAACCAAAATTTCTTTGAAAAGATAATTTCCCTCTTCTCTAAATACCTTCTAAGTCATATGACACTTAGAACTAAATCTGTTTAAAATACAAACCAAATCAGCCATCTTGCTTTAAACCATTCGGAATAAGTATGATATTCTTCACTTTTTCACTTGTTATTATTATCCAATTGATTTAGCTACCTAGGAAAAAAGCTCTATAATCTCTTCAATAGTTTAACCTACTAAATCGATTATAGAGCCAAAAAAAGAAGATCCAAAGACCTTCTTTCAATTTAAGTTCTACTTAAATTATTTTACTGTGCGGATACGCATAGTGTTTGTACCACCTGTACCTACTGGAACACCAGCAACGATAACAATGTTATCACCAGATTCTACAAGACCTGATTCCAATGCAACTTTTTCAGCAACATCAAACATATCATCAGTTGAGCTTGGTTTTTCAGTAACTACTGGAATAACACCCCAGTTAAGCATCAATGATTTTTGAGTAATTTCATCGAATGTTACAGCCAAGATATCAGCTTCTGGACGGTATTTAGAAATCAAACGAGCAGTGTTACCTGATTCAGTAAGAGCAACAACAAGTTTGATATCCATTGAGTTAGTAGCATCTTTAACTGCAGACGCAACTACTTCAGTCTTAGTTGAACGGTCAAATGTAGATGAATCAAGACGACCATACTCTTTAAGAAGAGTTTGAGCGTTTTTATCAATTGTAGCCATTGTACGAACTGATTCAACTGGGTATTTACCATTTGCAGATTCACCAGAAAGCATTGTAGCATCTGTACCATCGATAACTGCGTTGAATACGTCAGATACTTCAGAACGAGTTGCACGTGGTTTTTCTGTCATTGTTTCAAGCATGTTAGTAGCTGTAACAACAACTTTACCAGCAGCGTTTACTTTTGTGATAATCATTTTTTGGTAAACTGGAACCATTTCGAATGGTACTTCGATACCCATGTCACCACGAGCGATCATGATACCGTCAGCAGCTTCGATGATTTCATCAATGTTATCGATACCTTGTTGGTTTTCGATTTTAGCCAACAATTGAACGTGACCATTACCAGTTTCTTCACAGATAGCACGAACTTCTTGTACATCTTTTGCAGTACGTACGAATGAGATAGCGATAAAGTTAAGACCTTGTTCAAGACCAAAACGGATATCAGCGTTATCACGTTCAGCAAGTGCTGGGAAAGGAATTTTAGTGTAAGGGATGTTTACACCTTTTTGTTTAGCGATGATACCATCATTTTCAACTTCAACGATGAATTCACGTTTTTCAGCATCTTTGTCAACAACACGAAGACCAAGTTTACCATCATCGACAAGAACTTGTTTACCAACTTCTACATCGTCAAAAACGTCAAGTGCACCTGCAACGTTCAAAGCGATAACGTCGCGAGTTGATTTGATACCTTGTTTAGTAGCAACACGAATTTGTTCACCAGTTTTGTATGCATACTCTTTAGCATCACCTTCGAACAATTCAGTACGGATTTCAGGTCCTTTTGTATCAAGAAGGAAACCTACTTTTTGACCAGCAAGGTCTTCTGCCATACGAACGACATCCATACGTTCACCTTGTTCAGCGTGGTCACCATGTGAGAAGTTGAAACGGAAAACGTTGGCACCTTCCTTGATCAATTGAGCAATGTTTTTAGCAGATGCTTCACGGTCAAGTTTTTCACCCCAGTAACCATCTTCACCAAATTTTTTGCCGCCACGGATTTCAACCGCAGGACCAAGTGTTGCAACGATTTTTACACGTTTATTCATGATAAATAAAACTCCCTTATATTTTTTGTCGCATTAGCGACGGATTAACAATAATTTAAGTAACTGAGATTAGCTCAAGTTAGACAATGAACGGTTAAGGTCTGCAAAGTCAAGACGTGCTTTGTGAGGATTGTTGACGATAATTTTACCGTCTTCAGTAAGACTGAACAAAGCTCCTTCTTCTGCTGTACCAAGGATTGGGCTTTCAACAAGCTCTTCATTGTGGATACCAACAGCTACACCACCAATACCTTGTTTAAGGAGGTCAACCGCATGTGCACCCATCCATGAAGCAAGAACACGGTCACGCGCAGTTGGTGAACCACCACGAACCACGTGTCCAATGTTTGTTGCACGAAGATCTGAAGTATCTCCAGCTTCTTTCATTTTAGCTGCAAATTCTTCAGCACCCATGACACCTTCAGCAACTACGATTACATGGTGAGTTTTAGCACCTGATTCGTAACCTTCTTTAACTTTACGTACAACTTCATTAATATCATACTCTTCTTCAGGTACGATAATTTGGTCTGCACCAGAGGCAATACCAGCCCAAAGAGCGATATCACCGGCGTTACGTCCCATAACTTCAACGACGAAAGTACGTCCGTGACTGAAAGCAGTGTCTTGAATCTTATCGATAGCTTCTGTTGCTGTTGCAACAGCAGTATCAAAACCAATTGTGTAGTCTGTACCAACGATATCGTTATCGATAGTTCCTGGAAGACCAACAGCTGGGAAACCATGTTCAGTCAAACGCATAGCACCATGGTAAGAACCATCTCCACCAATAACTACTACACCTTCGATTCCATGTTTTTTAAGTTGCTCAATACCTTTAAGTTGACCCTCAAGTTGGGCAAACTCAGGATAGCGAGCAGACTGAAGGAAAGTTCCACCACGGCTGAGGATGTTGTCTACGCCTTTGGCATCAAGTTGGAAGATATCTCCTTCAACCATACCAGCGTATCCACGGTTAATGCCAAAGACTTCAATTCCTTCAGAAATTGCTTTGAGAACAACTGCACGAGCGGCAGCGTTCATACCAGGGGCATCTCCACCACTAGTTAAAACAGCAATACGTTTCATTATTCCTGATACTCCTTTTATATATTTAACATTTTCATTATAACACAAAGAATTCTAAATGACTTTAAATTTGAAAAGATTTATTGTTTTTTTTACCGTAAAACCGTTTTCAGCACATAAGGTGCTAATTCCCGATTAAGTTCCTCGTTCTTAGTTACTCTGTATCTTTGACTAACGATAGTTTCCTTACTTCCTTGATAACGGATAATGACAGGAATGTGTCCAGGATACTTAGCTAATATTTGAGAAACTTCTATGTCTTTATCATGATTTTCAAGTAAAATCCAAAAACGCTCCGTGCTAGCTTCCTCCATATTTGACAAGATTAACTGAATGCGTCCATCACGCTCTTGGGTCCGTCCATCAAGATAAAAGAGACCACCTTCACTTAATTTATCCTTATGATAGAAATAAGTTTCTGGAAATAGGGTAACATCAAGTTTATTGATCCCATCAGTGACGTTCAGAAAGGCCATCTGATCACCTTTTTTAGTTCTGATAATTCGAACGGATTCTATCTGAACCAAAACTGTTGCCTTAGTATTAACAGCCAAATCAGAAATGGCTTGATAGGGACGAGAGGCCATTTTTTGAGCCAAGTGTAAAGGATGGGGGCTAAGCCCAACTCCTAGTAACTCCTGTTCTAAATTATAACGATCCTTCTGGCTATAGTCTTCATAATCAACCCAAGAGTAGGATGACTCTGCAAACAAACTTCCTAACTCATTGACAAAAGTAAAGAGGTTGCTTAAATTACCAATGATTTTCTGACGATTTGGTTCAAAAATATCAAACAAACCAATCTGGATAAGAGGTGTCAGACTATCAACTTTCTGATATTTGCTAGGAATACGTGTCAAAAAGTCTTCTATAGAAATGTATTTACCATTTTGTTTGCGATCCTCAATAATCCAAAGGGCAAAATCTCTTGGCAAGCCTTTGATAGTCTTAAGACCTAATACAATCTTTCCATCTGAAATCTTGTCCAGATAGGGAATTCTATTAATATCAAGGCTGGCTAGAGAAAAGCCATTTTCAATTGCATCCTTAATGTAATCACTAGACGAATAGTTTAACATGACGTCATAGAAAATCTGAGGGTAATGCGTTTTGAAATAGGCTAATTGAAAGGCTAGTGCTGAATAAGCATAGGCATGACTTCTATTAAAGCCATAACCTGCAAACTTAGCCATCATACTAAAGAGTCGTTCAGCAATCTGTGGGTTACGTCCCAACCGACGACTTCCTTCCATGAACTCTTCGGACATCTTGGACATTTCATTGGCATCTTTTTTCGACATTGCCCGACGAAGCAAATCGGCTTTTCCGAGTGTGAAGCCTGCAAATACTTGGGCAATCTGCATAACCTGCTCCTGATAAAGCATGATACCATACGTAGGCTCAAGGATTGGTGCAACTACTGGATCAATCAAATCTACTTTTTCCTTACCATACTTACGAGCGATGAAATTATCTGTATAATCGCTAGCTCCAGGTCGGTTAAGAGAGGTTGTCGCTACCACTTCTTCGAACTTAGCGGGTTTAATCCGTTTAAGAAGGTTAATAGCACCCGCCTGCTCAAACTGAAATATTCCCTTAGTTTTACCCTTGGCAAAAAGAGCTAGGGTCTGAGGATCTTCCAAATCAATTGATTTGATATCTATAGCGACTCCCTGCTCTTCTTCAAGTTTCTCCTTCATTTTTTGAACAAAGGTCAAATTACGGAGGCCCAAGAAATCCATCTTAAGCAAGCCGTTGGCTTCGACCGCGGAGGCATCGTACTGAGTAACCATCATATCCTCACCAGCTTTTAGAGGAATATGGTTGGTTAGGTCATCGTCACTCATCACTATACCAGCAGCATGGATTGAGGTCTGTCTTGGCTGGCCTTCAATAGCCTTAGCAATCTCAAAAGCCCTCTGAAATTCTTGTCTTTGATTAATCAACTGTCTAAATGACATATTCTTCTCATAGACAGAGGTCAAGGTGTCACGAAAAGAAATCTTTTTACTAAGTTGTGACAGTTCAAATTCCTTGGCTCCGAAACGTTTAAAAACATCTCGGATAGCCTGTTTGGCCCCAAAAGTTGAAAAAGTAACAATCTGAGCAGAGTGCTTACTACCATAACGGTCCCTAACATAATGAAGAAACTCGCTTCGATAGATATCAGGCAAGTCGATATCTATATCAGGCATGCTATAACGTTCTTCATTTAGAAAACGCTCAAAAAGCAAGTCATTTTTAACGGGATCAATTCCAGTAATATCAAGGACATAAGCCACCAAGCTTCCTGCAGCAGACCCACGTCCCATTCCCATATAATAACCACGGCTACGCCCAAAGCGTAATAAATCCCAGACAATCAAGAAATAATCATCAAATCCCATCTGATGAATGATAGACAATTCTTTGTCTAAACGTTCCTGATAAACTGCTTCGCTTAACTTTTTTGTTTCTAATCCAGATTGGGCTAATTGACGTAATTGGTCAACTGCTGGCATATCACGATTAAAACGGGGAAGCTTCAAATCCGTATCAAATTGATAAGTAATGTCTGAAACAAGTTGCTCCAAATTGTTCAAAGCCTCTGGAATATCACTATATGCACTTTCCATTTCTTGAGGCGAGAAAAGAAGCTGATTCATAGGACAAATAGAGGCCTCTGACAAGGAAACGTTTTGTGAGATGGCATGCAACATCTGAATCGTCGAGCGGTCTGCATTCTCAAAATAACGCACTGTATGTAAAGGAATTACAGGATAATCAAACTCTTTGCCAGCATCTTCTGGCCTTATCCCAATAAAAACCTCTGAACCAAGAGTCATCCCTGGCTCCCAGTCTTCACTCGGAAGGATGAGGGCAATAGCATTTAGATAGTCCGAAAAAGCTGTAAACTCGCGTTGCCCTGAGGAGAGCTCTGTTGCCAACTTCATCAAATTTTTATAGCCCTGATTATTTTTTGCTAATAGACGAAAAGGAATTTTTCTTCCCTCGTAAAATAGATTAGCTTCCATACCAATCAAAGGACGTAAACCCTTGCTACTTGCAAACTGAGCAAAATGATAAGCAGCATAGAGATTGTCACGATCCATCAAACCAAGGGCTTGATAGCCAAGCTCTTTGGCACGCTTAATGTAGGTGGTCAAATCTACAACACTATCCATGAAACTATAGACAGATTTTGTATCCAATTGTGCAAACATGAAGGCCTCCTTTCTATCCTTCTATTATAGCATACGCTCCTTGTAAAAACGCCTCTACCATGTTAACTGTTTCAAACAAAAAGGGCTCTATAATTTCTGTAGTGGGTAAAACCACTGTAGAGGATTATGGAGCTTTTTCAATGTACACAAAAAGTCCCATAAGAACTATAATGAAAAGCGACCAAACCATCATTAGGAAGAACTTATGAGACTTATTAAGAATACCACAGAATTAATCGGAATTAAAGACCAAAATATCAAGATTTCACTTGTTTTGGAAACTAATACTCATATCGAGATTCATGCAAAACTTGATTACCCTGCACCATCATGTCCTCATTGTCAAGGAATAACGATCAAATATGACTTTCAAAAGCCTTCTAAAATCCCTCTTCTCGAGCAAGCGGGAACTTCAACAC
>NZ_JALT01000014.1:0-11846 GCF_000525585.1 Streptococcus sp. ACS2 | reverse complement strand
TGGCATTCCCTTTAATGCTTTTGGAGAAAGGATAACTCATTTTCCTTTTCATTGGTGCTAATGGAGTTGATGCCAATTATTTCACAACGCCAGATATGGAAGTAATGCGCAAAAAGCCTATGTTCTAGCTGATGCCTCTAAACTTGGTCAGGTTACCTATGCTAAGGTAGCCGAGGTTGAGAAAGTAACCATAATCACAAATACTTCGGAAGAAGAACTCCTGAAAGAATTAAAAGAGAAAACGAGGGTTATTGAAGTATGATTTATACTGTGACGCTAAACCCATCAATCGACTTCATTGTTCGTATCGACAAGGTAGAGATTGGTGAAGTTAACCGTATAGAGAGTGATGATAAATTCGCTGGCGGTAAGGGTATTAATGTCAGCCGTATTCTACAACGTTTAGGAATTGACAATACTGCTACGGGCTTCATCGGTGGTTTTACAGGACGTTTTGTTACAGACAGTTTGGATGCTGAAGGTATTAAAACTACTTAGAATGGTGAGGCTGTAATGGTATTAGGAAAAGTAAGTGATTTTTTAATCAAGCATCAAAGATTGTTAATGTACTTAAGTATTTTTGCTGCGTTAATGTTATTAATGCGCTTAGTGTATGATGATGTTTTGATTGACCATGATAATCCCATCGTTTTAGCAATCTTTATAGGAATACTAGTTCTTTGGACCCTAGCATCTTACCTTAATCGAAGACAGCATATGCTATCCCACTTTATCTTACAGAGTTCGAAACTTATTAACGTCTATGCTGTAGACTTAGATTATCGTTTTATTGCGGTTAATAAGAATGATATTCGGCTCATGGAAGAAATCTTTTATTTCACTCCCAAAATTGGTGACTTTCCAATGAATTATCTTAATAGTGAAGATGCTGCGCGTTTAAAAGCAAATGTTGATCGTGCGAAAAAGGGTGAAACATTTATATTTATGGATACTATTAAGACAGGCGACAAAACGCTTTACTGGCAAAATATGTATTCTCCCATTTATAACAATCGCCAAAAAGTGATTGGTGTTTCTTGTTTTGTTCTTGATGTTACAGAGCAGAAATTTCATGAACTTGAAATACAGAGGATGGCATACGAAGATGTTTTAACACGGGTTCATAATCGACGATATATTGAGCTTGCTTTTGAGGAATGTCTGACACGTAAAGAAGAACAAATTACGGTTATTATATCTGATTTGAATAAATTCAAGGAAGCAAATGATACCTTTGGACATGCTACGGGAGATAAGATTCTAATTGAATTTGGTGATATTTTAACGAAGATAATGCCTGAAAGTGCTGTAATAGCAAGGTTAGGTGGAGATGAATTTGCGGTTTTACTCCCTGGAGTTTCTGAAAATCAAGCTGAATTTTTAATAAAACTTGTTCAAGCAGAAATGACTCTCAAAGATATGGGGATTACAGCATCTTTAGGTGCTTATACGGACTCTTATCAATCACATAAAAACTTCGTTGATTTTTTTGCAATAGCTGATAAGAAAATGTACGAAAATAAAAGTCAGAAAGGAGAACGTCGATGATGTTTCAAGATGTTGATATTGTCATTCCTGCCTATGAACCTTATGACCGTTTGTTGGAACTTTTGAAAAATATTCGGGATAAGGAAAATCAGATGTTTGACATTATTCTAGTCGATGACGGTAGTGGAGCTGATTTTGCACCGTTATTTGCAATAGCGCAGAGTAACTATGCTTGTCATTTGCAAAGACATGCTGATAATAAAGGAAAAGGTCGTGCTTTAAAAACGGCTATTTCATATACTTTGGACAATTTTCCTAATGCCAAAGGAATTGTGACGATTGATTCTGATGGTCAACACACCTACGAAGACATGATGAAATGTTTGGCTGAATTTTTGCAACATCCTGATAGTTTGGTGCTGGGTGTTAGAACATTTGAAAAATCTGTTCCTTTACGTAGTAAATTTGGAAATTTATTGACAAGAGACGTCTTGGGGGCTATGACAGGTGTGAACGTTTCTGATACGCAAACGGGACTTCGTGTGATTCCTATGTCATGGTTGCCAAAACTCTTAACCGTGGAGGGTGAACGGTATGAGTTTGAGATGAATATGTTACTTGAGGCAAAAGAGGACAATATTCTGATTTGTGAAGTTGGCATTGCAACGATTTATTTGGATGAAAATCAGTCGTCGCATTTTGATGTGATTCGTGACTCGATTAGAATTTACAAGGTTTTCTTCAAGTACATTTTTTCATCATTGTTTTCCTTCTTGGTTGATATTGTTGCTTTTACGATTTTAATTTCTTTGTTTAATGGATTGAGTTTTAGTGCGGTGACGTTAGCTTCGATTTTAGCGCGTGTGATATCATCTGTTGTTAATTTCACCTTGAATCGTAAGGTGGTCTTTAAACGAGGTCAATCAAATAGTGCGATAAAATACTTCACTTTGGTGGTAGTACAGATTGTTTTGTCAAGTTTATTGGTAACAGTTCTAGGAAATGCCTTGACGACGCTGCCAATTTCATTGGTGAAGATTTTAGTTGACGGTACACTTTTCATTGTCAGTTATTTTGTGCAAAAACATTTGATTTTTAGTGGAGGTGAGAATGAAGACTAGTAAGAGGATACTCTATTTCGTTGCATTTGTAACGACTGCCTTTTATTTAACTTGGCGTTTGGTGGCGACTATTCCGTGGCATGATTCATGGTTTGCGCTGATCTTTGGGATTTTATTGTGGGGAAGTGAGGTAGTTTCAGCCATTACAGGCTACATTCTCATTTGGAATAAGCAAAAGGACTTTAAGCTTGAAAAGCCTGAGATTGCTAAGGAGCGTTACCCAGATGTGGATGTTTTGATTGCAACGCATAATGAGGATCCAGAGTTGCTTTATAAGACGATTAATGCCTGCACTTTTATGGAATATCCTGATAAGTCTAAGGTGCATATCTACGTCTGTGATGATACCAATCGTCTAGAAGTTGCCAAATTGGCTGATGAGCTTGGTGTTGGTTATTTTGGTTTGGCGGATAATAAAGATGCCAAATCAGGAAACTACAATAATGCTTTACGTCAGACGTCATCACCTTTGGTGGCGACATTTGATGCGGATATGATTCCTTATCGTGAATTCCTGTTGGAAACTGTGCCTTATTTTGTTGAACAAGTTGAGGCTTATGAAAATGGTGACGATTATGATAAGTCAAAAATTGGTTTGATTCAAACGCCACAAAGTTTTTACAATGCTGATATTTTCCAATTTAACTTGTTTTCAGAATCAACCTTACCAAACGAACAAGATTTCTTTTCCAAAGAAATTAATGTTTTCAATAATTCGCACGGTGCAGCGCTTTATACGGGGTCTAATACGCTTATTTTCCGCAAGGCGATTGAAGATGTTGGTGGTTTTCCGACAGATACCATTACGGAGGATTTCGAGCTAGGTGTTCGGATAAATGCGGCTGGTTATGTAAATTATTCGACGAAAAGTCCAATGGCTAGCGGGTTAACGCCGACAGATTTGAAGAGTGTCATCAAACAGCGCGTGCGCTGGGGACGTGGCGTTATTCGCAGTAGCTACAATATGAATATCTTCTTTAATCCCAAATTGACAATGGGGCAAAGAATTGTTTATATTAATGGCTATCTTTATTGGTGGTCTTTCTTTAGACGGTTATTGTATATCTTGGCACCGATTTTATATACGGTTTTCCATGTGCGTGTGGTGGTGTCAAATATCTGGCTACTGTTCCTATTCTGGTTGCCAAGTTTCGCCTTGACACGCTTGTCAATGCGAGAAGTCTCAAAACAATACCAAACACAGGTTTGGGGAGAAATTGTGGAAACGATTTTTGCTCCGTATTTGTTTATTCCCATGATGTTGGAGTCCTTTGGCATTAGCAATAAAAAATTTAAGGTGACACGTAAGGGAAATTATACGTCGTGGACGTTGTACCTTTATGCGCTTCCTTATCTTGTTTTATGGGGATTAGCCGTTTATGGTTTGGTGACTTTTAACTATGGAAAATTTGGTTCAGAGCTTTTTTATGGAAGTATTATCAGTTTTTGGTTGATTTATCATATCATCAATTTGACCTTTGCGATTTTCTGTGCGCTTGGTCGTCCGATTTATCGCTCAAGTGAGCGTTTTACTGTTGATGAAGCTATGGTTATTGAGGTTGATGATGATTCTTACCAAGTGAGAGTCTATGATATTTCAGAAACGGGGATTTCATTCTATACGGATTTACCATTGTATTTGCCGAAAGAAAAAGAACTGACGCTTAATTTGCAATCACGTGATTACCATGCGAGGGTAAAAGGTCATGTTGTTCGTGTTTTTGCGATTGATAATGGTTGGCGCTACGGCGTTCAATTTTCAGAAGTTCCTGAAGCTGATAAGCGCGAATTTTATCAGTACATTTATGACCGCATTAATCACAATCTTCCGAAGAAAAAAGACCCTTGGATGACAACATGGGATGATTTATTTGAGAACTTTAGTCAACGTTTCCAAAATAATGAACGTCCTGTTTCAGCCTATGACCAAGTAGCTTTTCCGAAAGTTCGTGTCAATGAAGAGGTTCAGGTTGCTGGAAAAAAATGCCAGCTTAGAAAGACAGATTATTATTACATGACATTTTCTGGAAAATTGACAAATCCTAAAAAAGAACCGAATGTCGCATTTACCTACAAAGATTTGCCAATTCAGTTGACTTTTGTGTCCTATGATACTGATAGAGACGAGTCGCTTTATCGAGTTACCAATTTAGCGGATTTGGATAGCTTACCTGCTTTTAAAGCCTTAGCAAATGAATGGAGAGGGAGAGTATGATTAGTATTGCTAGATTACTGTTGTTCTTTGTGATTACCATGGGGTACAATGCCTTTTTCCGTAATACTGTGAAGATGAATCGCCGTCTGACATGGGTGTTTACATTTTCAGTCATTACATTGGTATTGTACCTTGGTAGTTTGTTAGGCTTTATGTTGCAGACCGTGTATGCCATTTCTGTTTTGGGCTGTCTTTTGAGTCTTTACTATCTTTGGGCGGTATGGAAAAAGAAATATCGCTTTAGGAGACTTGATTATATTTCGCTTGGAATGATGGCTTATTTGCTTTTGTTTGGAATAACGCTCTGGCATTCACCGCTTTTACATTATGATAATTTTACGCATTGGGCAACGATTGTAAAATTTTTCCATATCAATAATGCTTTGCCAACACAACAGGATACGATTATTAGTTATTATACCTATCCTGTTGGAAGTTCACTTTTCATTTATTTTTTCACGACCATCGTAGGCTTTTCAGAAGGTAGTATGTTGGTCGGGCAATTCTTCTTGATTGCTTCCAGTCTTTATGCCATGTTTGCGGCACTTCGTGATGATCGACGTGTCTTAATGGTTAGCATGATTTTTGCTTCGTTTGCTGTTTTTAATACGTTCAACGTTGCTATTCGATTAAATAATTTGCTGGTTGATTTTCTGCTTCCGGCCTTGGCCTTGGCAGCCATAGCAGGTTGTTTTGTCTATCGTAATCGTTTCTGGTTTTTGTCGCTAAATACGGCGGTAATTCTTGGATTATTAAGTATCGTCAAAGTAGATGGACTTTTCTTTGTCGCTCTCGTTTTAGTAGTTTATGTGGTTTGTATTGTGCGTTTACTTGTTCGTAAAAGAGCACGTTTAAAAGCACTAGTGCTGCTCATAATGACCTTGCTAGTCAGCTGTCTTCCTTTTGTTATTTGGCAAAAGCATGTGACGGATAATTTCCCAAATGCCTCAAGTGCCAAGCATGCGGTGTCCATGTCAGAACTTGGTCAGGTATTGACTGGAAATCTGTCAGGCGTCCCACAAAAAATTATCGCTCTTTTTGTCAAATCGGTGTTTACGTTTGACAGTTTGGCAAGCAATGGAATTTTGATAATCAATCTGATTATGATGATTGCCTTTATTGTGATTGGCATTCGTTTGAAATATAAGAAATTTGTCTTGTTGACTTGGGGATTTGTTGATATTTCGATTGTGACTTACTATATTGGCATTTTACTCATGTATCTGACAGCAATGCCGACTAATGAAGCGTTAGAATTAGCAGGATTTGAGCGCTATGCTTCGAGCATCGTTATCTTTGCTTTTGGTTGTTTGACCATGGCTTTAGCATGGGTAATGGACAAGGGTCTGTATGAAAAAATCATTAGTAAACGTAATGCTAGGTCTTACAAGAGCTTATTTAATAAACGCTTGTACCAATACGCGAGCCTTGTTTTGACAGTTTATGCCATTGGAATGTTCTTGTCAGAAAATAATAGCATTGTTTACAATAACAATCAGGAAACAAACGAGGTCGCAAAAGAAATTCGTCAGTTTACTGGAAGTCAGAGTAATTCGTCAACGGATAGAATTTTGGTTGTAACAGCAGATAAGGAGAATGTAGATAATTATTTTGCCCAATATGCTAGTCGTTATTATCTGTGGGATGTCAATGTTGATGCCAGAGAAAATTTTGTGTCGGTTGACCAAAAATTTTTAGATTTAATGGCATCATACAGCGACAGCGCAACAAGTTATTACCTCAGCAATAAAAATATCGATACTAGAGATGATTCCAATTTAACAGACGATGACTTTATTGCACTCTTAAAAACGTATGACGAAGTCTTGATTTTAGATGACCATTATACGTTTAATGCCTTGACGAAAAAACTATTTGGTCGGACATATTCCCCAGGATTGTATAAAGTATCAGATATTCTTGCTGGAAAAGGGTAAGTTTTCTAGCTTTATCAAGCATAAGTCTTGATATTTCAAATAAAATATGCTATTACAACAAAAAATATGTAGAAGGAGGCGGGGTTTGTGACTTCGCCTCTTGTGGTGCTCAAAAGACTTTCTTGAACATTGGAGAGGAAGCTAAGATAAGTCCGTTTGAATTATCTGCTCTACTCATCACACAAAACGAGGTCCTCATAGGATGCAATCCACGTTCCACACACTCGACACTAATATAGAAAGATTTCATATCCACAAAAGCAATATCAGATTTTGGTTCTCGTAAATAATCAAAATAGCCCATTATCTATCTCTTTTATAGTTGTTTTCCCAATATTCCCTTTCTCCTTCTCCTATGCCTTCTGGTAGTTGCTTCAAACATTGTCCCATGCTTTGATATTTAACAATTTCAGTTATTTCAGCCAAAGAAAGTCGATGGGATGCTCTGCTAAAGTCCGTATCGGAGTAATCAACCTCTTCTATTTCAACTAAAATCTCATAATTTTGACCAAGATAATATTTAATTTCAGACGGTACTAACTTCTCTGATTCTTTAAAAAACAAATTAATATGACCGTTTGAAGACAACAATCGTTCTCTGATATTAGTTGATTTTCCAATATAAAAACAGACTTTTTCATCTTCTAAAATGGCAAAAAACTTATATACGCCCACAATATCTTTTTCCAAAATTTCTGAGGGGATAGTGATATTCCTCATTTTAGCTTTTTCTAATCTTACTTTATACGTCATTCCCATGGTATTCTCCTAACTTATAACTCTAATGGCATAAAGTCTCCTACAATTTTACCCACAATACGAGGGTTTTCATCATAAGGAATATAGATGTCCTTATAAGCCTTGTTAATAGAAACTAGGCGTAGCCCCTCTTTCTCACGGTAGACTTTCTTGATAAAGGTCTGAAAGTTCCATACTACAGCATATACTGCTCCATCATAATCAAAACCTGTCTCACGGATAAGAGCTACTGAACCATTTTGATATTTAGGTTCCATAGAATCTCCAGATACCCAAGAGGCAAAATCATGAGCTAGTTCTTCATTGAAATAAACAGTGTCGTAATTTCGATTATCATAAACTGATGTACCAATACCAGCAGACATTTTTTCGTATACATGGTACTCATAGAGATTTTCTGAAACTGATACTACTTGTTGAGTTTTCTCTTTTTGCACCAAGTTACGAGTATATTCTACTACTTGATCTTTACCTTTATTTGACAATGTATTATACAGACGAACAATCTCAATTTCTGTAAAATAATCTTTTGGGACGTTTAGAATCTGCTCCAACTGTTTCACTTTTTTTCTAGATGGTTTTTTTACTCCACGTTCCCATGCAGAATAGGCTTGATAACTGATTCCTAATCGATCTGCTATCTCCTTTTGAGTCATTTTTAGCTCTTTTCTTCGAGCTTTCAACTTTTCTGGTTGATACATAACTCCACCTCACATTAATAGTAATTTTATTTCTGCTTTTTTCCTTGCCTCTTTATCTGAGAATTTTTCTTTATCCCAAACATACGCAATCGACTTTCCTTTATTATAAATAAGCCACGTTTTTAAATTAATACATTCCTCCTTGATTTCTTTCCAGTTATCTTGATTCAATAAATCTGGGTATTCTTGACTTGTTACAAAACCTACATTACTAATTCTTTGCTTTATCCGATTAATAAGGGAAGGTTGAAACTGATGAAACTCCTTGATGATTTGCTCTCTAATATTATGAAACAAACGAAAAATGGAAGCGTTCTTCCCTTCAATATAAGCCTCAACTGCTTGTTTGATTTCACTACCTTTACCAGGATAATATTCCCGTAGAAAGTCTAAAAGACGAAAAAATAAAGCCTGTTTCGAAACTTCGAGACTATTTTGTATTTGATGGAAGGTCTCGCAATTATAGTATATTTTTGACAGAAGGACAATGTCAGGCATTAGTACTACAGCAGAAAATATATTTGCCTCTCGCTCTAAGATGTCCTCTTGATTATCTACAGACTCCGCAAAATAAGCCCCTTCATGATCCAAAATAAAGTGTCCTAACTCATGGCATAAAGTAAAATTTCGCTTTACTTTAGGATTATCCCGTTCATAGGAAAAACTTGTCCCTAACTCATCAACCACTGTTAAACCATGCAAAACTTGTTCCAAGAATTTTTTAGGCTTGTTATCATCATAAATACTGATTTTAAGGGATTTAACTACTAGTAAACTTAACAACTTTTATATATTTTACACTATATAGGACAGTAAATGGACAGTGACAGCATAATTGAAGAGTGAACAAAAAGAGGTATTTTTATACCTCTTTTTTGCATAACTATCTATTTTTAGAACTTAGTTGAAACACTATTGTCTACCCTTCTATAAAATAGAAAATCTACTCAAAGCTAAAACTTTTTTCACCCAAATTGACCTTAAAATATTTGAACCTCGTATCTGAATCTGGAATCGAGAATTCGAAGCTTTTTTTAGTTCCATTTTCCCATACATATCTTGTGTTAAACCGAAAACCAGAATAAACTTTATCATTTTCATCATAAAAATCAATGCTAATATCTATGTAATTGATGTAATGACCTGTAGTATTTTCAAAATCCCCTATGTAGCGCTTCTCTTTTCCCGATACACCTGTGACCTCTTCAACTACGAAGTTTTTGGGATCAAAAGTATCTACTAATATTCCGTAAACTCTATTAAATTCTTTCACAGCTTTACCAGATTTCAATATACTATCTAGAATGTTTTTATCCTGAACAGGAATTTCAACTATTGAGTTAATATCTAGAAGCAATTCAAAACGTTTATTTTGGTATTGATTCCATTCACTTACAAAAGTACTATCCACAAAATTTTGATTTTCTATCGCTTCTCTTTCATTCCTTTGGATGCTAATATATGTGTTAGCTAATCTCTTTAACTTAGGATTTTTAAATTTCCTATTTTTATACTGTTCAATTTCAATTAGTTCATAATCTATATAAGATTTATAGTCTTCAATTTCCTTTTCATCATCATCCTTTTGGGCATTAACTTTCCAACGTTCATCTAATCCTGTTGCCAATGAAGTTATGAATTCACTATCATAAGTCTTATTCCTGTTATCGATTGATTTAAATATAGATATTAACAAAAGTATTAGTAATACAGGTATTAAGGATACTCTTAGTAGTTTTTTTAGCAAAGTCCATCCTCCATTTCTATCGTTCTATTTATTGTATTGATGATTACTATCACGATTGGAAATAACTTTTAAGTGACAACGCAAGCATAGATACTTTTTTCTACCAAATTTCAATTAGGTGTATTTTTTGTTTTTAGTTCATTTTATCTTCTTCAAAGTGACCGACTCCACCTTCAACAACAAATATACAAGTTACATGAATACTTTCCCCTTCTTCACTATAATAATTACCACGTATTTCATATATTCCATCAGAAAATGATCCTTTGGGCAAAGATAAAAGTTTTGTTTTAAAATAATCAATATGCTCTCTCGAAAATGACTCGCTAGCGCTAGGATCAAGAGAAGCAAAAATACAATCCAAATGAAGACTCACTGCTTTACTCTTCATTAAATTTTTAGGTCTAATATTATAAAAGCCAGCCGCTTCAAAGTCTCCATTATCACGATTCATGATTGCCTGTGAAAGAATAGTAGCGTAGATTTTTTCTCTAGATACTGGCTCAAATTTATAACTATAATCAAACGTCACTGGCCTATCAAATAGTTTATTAATTTTATTGGCAACATCTTTTTTGATTTTATCTTCTTCTCGTTGAAAACCTGGTCTCATTTTATAAACATCTAACAAGAAGCTAAACTCGTTAAATTTAACAGTATCAAACAAGTCTTTTTCTTTGTCATTGAGCAATGCTTCGATCTTTATAGATAACGGAGGATAAAAATCTGAAATATGCTCACCATTAAATTCTCGTATATCTGCTCTAAGATTCTTATCTAAAAAATATCCATCAGAAAATCTCTCAGTATAATTCACTTCAACAACAGTACCGTGAAATGCTTCAATTTCTTTATATGTCCTAACTACTTTTACATTACCTTTAAGACCAAGCGATTTAAATCCTTGTACGACATTATTACTCCACTGATGCCCTTTTCCACAAAAAGTCACTACTATAAAGAAAATTAAGCTCACAATGGCAACTATTCCAATAATTATATATCTTTTCGACTTCATGTCACTGTTGCCTCCCACTGCATTAATTTATTTTTCAAGGTCCCCATTCCATAACTCGAACTCTTCTAAAATCATTATACTATATACAGACATTTTTCACTCATCTTCTTCAAATGAAGAATGTCACCAGATTAATAGGAACTAACTATCAAAAGTGAGATTTAAGTAAAACATCCTAGTCCCACATCCTTATAATTTTCAATTTTACTACTTTTTTATTTCGGAAGAATTAGCACCTATCCTCTAACCGTAAAAAAACGCTTTGCAAACTGCAAAGCGTTTTCGTTTATACTTTTAACTAGCGTAACTATATAGACTTCACAAGCATAATCAATCTTAGAAAATGCTTCTATGCTTCTTATTCTCTAATTAAACCTACTTTGATAAATTAAATTAAACAACCACTGAAGATTGATGAAGGGTTTTGGTTGAACATCAATCACAGGTTGAACAGTTTCTCTAATTTCTTTTTGGACTTTTCGTTGATTATACTTAATCTTGTGATAATGTTCATCAAAAGCATGTTGGACAGAAAAATTACGATTTAAAAGATAGTCATCACCAGATGCCGAACTAAAATATAGAGTATCACCTGAAAGACCTAATATAGACGTTTTCGTTCCTTTATTTCTAGTTATAGCGTACATTCCATCATCATCATAGCTAATATCTTCTATTTCCGGTGTGTAGGCCCAACCCTTATTCTCCATCAGCATAATGACGTCCGGATCTGTCCCCTCCTTATGAGGAATATGCTGAGCATAATAAACAGAGTTAAATTTTAAATTAATAAAGGTAAATAAGCTCATTCCTAAGACTGTAACCAACCCTATAAATAGTCCTACAAAAATCCCTAAAAT
>NZ_JALT01000013.1:0-3124 GCF_000525585.1 Streptococcus sp. ACS2 | reverse complement strand
TAAAATTAAGCTAGACAGAAAAAGCCATCTAGGCTAGTCTCAGATAAACACCACATTTGTCTGAAAGGAACTAACATATAGGACGAAATGGATTACCGAAACAAATGGATTTTACGAATGTTTCTCAAAATTATGAGGCTGGGACAAAAGTCCTAGCCTCTCAATTTGTCTTTGGATTGTCGAGAAAGACACAGTGGTTGAGTGGGCTCTACTACGCTGATTTCATCAGCTTTTACAGCCCTACTCAACTGTGCGGAGGTGGGACGACGAAATCGAATTCTAACGAATTACCGATTTCTGTCCCACTCTCAAGAAATAGAATTCCTAGGAAATCATTGAATTATCAATCACCATACCAAGTTTTTCTGAGTTACTTGAAAAGTCTAGCTTAATTTGACAATTTAGGTTCTTAAACGTCTCTCGTTAATCAACTAAAAATCATAACTAGCTGTGTGTTATCCAATCTCCCCTCACTATTAAGTTTTTATCATTTTTGATATAATGGTAGAGAATGAAAGGAGATTTTATGTCAACTAAAAATTTAACGCCGGTCTTAAAAACCTCTTTTGTGCTACTGGCTATCCTGGTCCTTCTTGGTATTGTTATGCCTGACGGCTACCAAGTTTGGTCAGAACAACTAAGGGAAGTTATTTCAGATAAACTTGGCTGGTTTTACTTATTACTGGTCACGTCAATCGTTCTACTTTGTGGCTTTTTCCTGGTTAGTCCCGTTGGGCAAATCAAACTGGGGGAACCCAATTCGGTGCCTGAACACTCTACTATCTCTTGGATTGCCATGATATTTTCTGCTGGAATGGGAATCGGCCTTGTCTTCTACGGTGCCGCAGAGCCCTTATCCCATTATGCCATTTCAACGGTACGAGCTACCCCAGGGTCGCAGGAAGCCTTAGCCGATGCTTTCCGTTACACTTTCTTTCACTGGGGCATCCATGCCTGGGCAATATATGCTTTAATCGCCCTGGCCCTTGCCTACTTTGGTTTCCGAAAAAAAGAGAAATATCTTTTATCGGTTACCTTAAAGCCCTTGTTTGGTAAAAAAACAAACGGTAGCCTTGGTAAGATCGTAGATACGATTACAGTGGTCGCTACTGTTATCGGGGTGGCAACCACTCTTGGTTTTGGGGCAGCCCAAATCAATGGGGGACTCAACTACCTCTTTGGTATTCCAAACAATGCCCTTGTGCAAGTTATTATCATAATTATCACAACCATCCTCTTTACCATTTCAGCCCTTTCTGGTCTTGGAAAAGGGGTAAAAATCTTATCAAACACCAATCTTATTTTAGCGGTTGGACTACTCGCCATCACCATAATCATCGGTCCCACAGTCCAGATTTTTAATACCTTGACCGATAGTATCGGACTGTATATTTCCAATTTCTTCCGTATGAGTTTCAGTGCTGGTTCCTTTGGTCAATACAATCGTGACTGGATCAATACTTGGACGATTTTCTATTGGGCTTGGTGGATTTCTTGGTCACCATTCGTGGGAGTTTTTATTGCCAGAATTTCTAAAGGACGTAGTATCAGACAATTTCTATCCATCGTCTTATTAGCACCGACTGTATTAAGCTTTTTATGGTTTTCTACCTTTGGAACACTTTCAACGCATGTTCAATCACTTGGAAATGTAGATTTAACACAGTTTCCAAGTGAGCAGACCTTGTTTGCAACCTTCAGTCAACTGCCATTTGGTTTTATTGCCTCCGTTGTTGCCATCATCTTGATCATTACCTTCTTTATCACGTCAGCAGACTCTGCGACCTATGTGCTAGCTATGCTCTCTGATGATGGGAATCTCAAACCAAAGAATAACCTTAAAATCTTCTGGGGCGTACTCCTTGCGACTATTGCCATCGTCTTACTTCTTTCAGGGGGCTTAGTAGCCTTGCAAAATACGCTGATTATCGTAGCCTTTCCATTTTCACTCATCATGGTACTGATCATGGTTTCCCTAGTCATTGAATTGCTACACGAAAAAGACAAGATGGGACTGTCAATCACACCGACACGATACCCTAAAAAAGATCAACCCTTCAAATCTTATGAAGAATAAATAACCCAATTTGTAAAATTAAGCTAGACAGAAAAAGCCTATGTTAGGCTCAGATAAACACCACATTTGTCTGAAAGGAACTAACATAAATGACCTATACTCATCTTACCACAAACGAGCTTGTAACGATAGAGGCTTACTATCAAGAAAACATAATAAAAATTAATATAAAAAGTGTCTAAAATACATATTTAGACACTTTTTGTATGCTATAATTTTCATTAACACTATAACAAAGGAGAACCAAATGAAACGTTTAAATACTCTATTTCATATTATAAAAGTTACAGGATTTAATCAATTTTTGATAAGTTTTGTAAGTTTTATTTTTATTTCAGGAGGAATACTTTTATTAGTTGAACCTCAAATAAGTAATTACTGGGATGGACTATGGTATGCTTTTGTCACATCAACAACAGTAGGTTACGGAGATATACTAGCTACTACTCTAATCGGACGTATTACTAGCGTCTTTTTAACTGTATATGGACTTATTTTTTTTGGATGCTTATCAGCCGTAATTGTCAATTACTACAGCAAATTAAATACACCTAATAATAAAACTGACTAACATATTTCTTAGTTACTGTAAAAAATAATTCTTTCTCTGCCAATTCCAAACGGCTACAATTTCCTGACCTCGCGATACTTCTTGACTATCCTCTCCAGTCTGAACAAGATTACCATCTTCGACATCATCTAAGTCTAATTCTTTCTTGATAGTCTTGAAGAGTTTGCCAAATCCAATCTGTCGTTTCCGATAAAGTCCCTCAAACAAATCACCCGTTATCCGTTCTTTCGTCTCTTCAGACAAGACAATCACTTGTTTGTCATTCTCTTTCTCGACATCAAATGGATTTTACTAATATTTCTCAAAATTATGAGGCTGGGACAAAAGTCCTAGCCTCTTTATTGTTTTTGGATTGTCGAGCAAGACGCAGTGGTTGAGTGGGCTCTACTACGCTGATTTCATCAGCTTTTACTGCCCTACTCAACTGTGCGGAGGTGGGACGACGAAATCGAATTCTAACGAATTACCGATTTCTG
>NZ_JALT01000012.1:0-210575 GCF_000525585.1 Streptococcus sp. ACS2 | reverse complement strand
AGGAGCTTCACTAGTAGCCGGTGTTGTGATTTTAAATTAATAAAGGTAAATAAGCTCATTCCTAAGACTGTAACCAACCCTATAAATAGTCCTACAAAAATCCCTAAAATATTGCTTTTTTTCATCGTCATCTTCTCTTTCTTTTTCTATCTCCAATCGAATTTTTGACCGGATTAACAATAAACCATTGTACACTATTTTTAACAAGTCTCATAATTTAAGGATTGGTGGCTTTGTAACTGAACTAACATTTTTATGAACAAGAAAAATCAAGTCTTAACAAATTCCTCCAATACTTCTCCTTACTTTGTTAATCAAGCTAAACATGGTATAATAGTTAAGATTTTTATACTACTTATTTCTGGGCAGAAGTGGGCAGTAAAATTTAAGAAACAGGGGCTAAACCCTTGGTATGAAAGGAATCTAGAAAATATTATGATGAACATGCAAAACATGATGAAGCAAGCTCAAAAGCTTCAGAAACAAATGGAAAAAAGTCAAGCTGAATTGGCTGCTACAACCTTCACTGGAAAATCAGCCCAAGACTTGGTCGTTGCTGAATTAACTGGTGACAAAAAAGTAGTTAACATCACTTTCGCTGATGCTGTCGTAGATCCTGATGATGTGGAAACACTCCAAGATATGACTGTTCAAGCACTTAACGATGCTCTTGGACAAATTGACGAAGCGACTAAAAAATCAATGGGTGCCTTTGCAGGTAAATTGCCATTCTAAAAAATAAAAAGGAATCTCGCGGTTCCTTTTTCTATATACTCATCTAGCAACTCAGTCATAACATACAAAAGACTTGGACAAGAAATCCAAGTCTTTTTGTGTTAGTCATATAAAAATTTTATTCTTCAACCAAGGCAAGACCTGACTGTGCGTCTTCTTCGTTTGCCAATTTATAACGATTCTTTTGACCTAAGTAAATACTCGCTGAATCCAATGAACTTTCTAAAGTAGGGTAATTCACATCCTCATTCGCTGTTTGGGAAGGTACAGGTCCTGAGATCAATAGTTCATCATCATTCTTGACATAAATCTGGTATTCTCCAACCTCGCTAGTTTGAGCTAAAATCTCATTCAACAAGTCTGGGTCAAGCGTTTGAGCTACTCCATCAACCACTTGATTAGAGTCTTGCTTATGCTCCGACGAATCCACTACCTCGGTGATAACGATGTAGTCAGGAGTTTCCTCATCTGTAGTCTTAGATTCTTCAGTTTCTGGCTGTTTTTGTCCAGGTGTTTCCTGCTTCTTCGTATCCTGAGCTTGCCCATCATGATTCTTCAAGTCCTCATCACTAACGGTTTGAACCTTAGTCATATTGGCATCTAAATCAAGTTTAGGAGTTTCTTTGACGTCAGCCGAGGCCCCACTGGTACCCATGAATAGAGCCAGAGTCCCCAAAGTAGCAATCAAGCTGATTATTGCTTTGCCGATAAAACCATTATCTTTGTTCTTAATCATAAATCCCTCACTATTTATTTGGTTAGCTCTAACTGGCTAACAAGGCGTCCTATTTACTGCTGTAGGAGGCAAAAGGTTGGTTGAGCTGTTTGACCACCCCTTCACCCAGATAACAATATTAGCATGCAATCCCCTTGATTTCAAGCGTTTCTTTAATTTTTAAGCATTTTAAACAAATGACAACTTCATGTCTTAAAATTGGTGCTAATCTATTATCAGATTAGCTTTTTTACGCTATGCAAATGGTAATTTCTTTAAGTAGTACTTAGGGAAATAATAGTTGTTTTTTAGACAGATTCTTCAGAAAGCACTTTTGCTGACTTATCTCCAAAAAAATTTTATCGGATAAGAAAATTTTGTCAAAACACTTTAAATGTAACTATAAAAAAGAATTCTTGAGACAGGAAGTCGAATTCTCAACATCCTAAAATAAGATTAGGAACTATAATTCCTCTATTAGTCAAAAGAATGCCACAACAAAAGGATTTAAGGGTAACTTTATGGAATACCCCATAATAAATAACTAATCCTAAAGATGCACATCTCTCATTTAGATATATATTTTTAAGGTGTTTACAACTTCTTTAAAAATAACTAACACACAAAAAATCATTACGAAAAGCTCTCTATTTCCCCATAAATAACTTTCCCAATATAGAAAATGTGTCCTCCAAATTCAAAAAAATGTCCGTATTCTGGATATGTCATTGCTAGAAACTATGAAAAAACTCTTTATCTATCATCAACTTTGACGGAAAACTAGATCCCCTTTGGCACCCCTATGATGAAGTATTTACCGACCTAAACTCTCCTATAATTATGGAAATTGAAAAAAATAGTATATCCACTCCGTAAAAGACTAAAAATAACCTAACTTTATAACTATTTCACCAAATCTTCACCTTACTCAAAGCTCATTTGAAATAGTATTTTCTCATATGTAAGCGCTTCGTCCACATTTCTGTCACATGTAAGAAGAACTTCTCCACTTTTAAACCTTTTTTTCCCTCAAAACCTAGATATTCCAAGGAAAATCCGTTACAATAGAGTACGGAAAGATAGGTAATTATCAGCATCATTATTTTCGTATGAAAGGGAAATTCATGGCTTATATTCAAATGAAGCATAGCTATAAACGCTATAAAACCGGTGATCTGGAAATTATCGCAAACAACGACGTAAGCTTTGATATCGAAAAAGGGGAGCTTGTCGTTATTCTTGGTGCCTCTGGCGCTGGGAAATCAACTGTTCTTAACATCTTGGGTGGTATGGACACCAATGACGAAGGCCGCGTCATTATTGATGGTAAGGATATCTCTGAATACACAGCCAAAGAACTTACAACCTATCGTCGTGAGGACGTTGGCTTTGTGTTCCAATTTTACAACTTAGTTTCTAACCTTACGGCCAGGGAAAACGTCGAACTAGCATCTGAAATCGTTCCAAACGCTAAAGATGCTACTCAAACACTGGTCGAAGTCGGTTTGGGAGACCGCTTAGACAACTTCCCATCACAACTATCTGGTGGGGAGCAACAACGTGTCGCTATTGCACGCGCCGTTGCCAAAAATCCAAAGATTCTTCTTTGTGATGAACCAACAGGGGCTCTGGATTATCAAACAGGAAAACAAATCCTGACCCTCCTTCAAGAAATGGCTCGCAAACAGGGAACAACTGTTATTATCGTGACCCATAATGCTTCTCTAGCTCCAATTGCCAATCGTGTCATTCGAATGCACGATGCCAAGATTAAGAGTGTGGAACTTAATCCTAATCCACAAAAAATCGAGGACTTGGAATACTAGAAAGGAGCAACGTCATGAAAAAAACAACTTATTGGAAAGATGTTTGGCGAACCTTTGTAGCTTCTAAAGGGCGTATGCTCTCTATTGCCTTACTTATGGCACTGGGATCCTTTGCCTTGATTGGTCTTAAAGTAACTTCTCCTAATATGAAGAAAACTGGAGAACACTTCTTCAAGACTCATCAAACAGCTGACTTGAGCTTAATCAGTACTTACAGTATCAACCAAACCGATCAGGACCTTCTCAATACAATTAAAAAGAAGAATGTAGACATCGAGTATGGTTATTTCAAAGATGCTGTCGTCAAGGGGACGAATACGGCATTTCGTATCTTCTCTAAACCTAAGAAAATCTCCACTTACGACCTTATTGAGGGGAAACTTCCTACCAAGGACGGGGAAATCGCTCTTTCCTCAACTTATAAAGAAGAATATAGCGTCGGAGATAAGATTAACTTTTCTGAGCCAGTAGATAGCTCAGGGCAAAAACAGTTAAAGGAACAAACATATACCATTACTGGTTTTGTTAATTCCTCTGAACTTCTCTCTAGGAACCGTCTTGGTAATGCCAGCGCTGGTACGGGGAAACTAGATGGCTACGCCATTGTTCCAGAGACGAACTTCACCTCTAACGATTACATGATTGCCCGCATCCGCTATAAGGATTTGGAAAATGTTAGTCCTTTTAGTGAGGAATACGCAAATAAGATTTCTGAACGAAAGGCTGAACTTAAGAAACTCTTTAAAGATGAACCTGAGAAACGCCTAACTGAGATCAAGTCTCAGTCTCAAGCTCAAATTACTCAAGCTAAACAAGAACTTGAAACAGCTCTCGCACAGACCCAGCAAATGGCTACAAGCAACGCTGCTGAAGTTGCTAGTGTCAAAGAAGCTACTACCAAGATTGAAGCCAAGCAAAAAGAACTCGAAGAAAGTCAAGCAATGGTTGATAATTTACCAGCGCCTAGCTATCAATTCTACTCACGTCGAGAGATTCCGGGTTCCGAGGGATATGTTGCTTATGAAAGTAATATTAACATCATTCACGATGTGAGTAACATCTTCCCTGTCGCTCTCTACTTTATGGCAGCTTTGGTTACCTTTGTAACCATGGGACGCTTTGTTGAAGAAGAGCGTGGTAAGGCTGGTATTTTCAACGCCCTAGGCTACAGTAATTCGCGAATTATCCATAAATTCGTCATTTATGGTTTGATAACGAGTATTACTGGTACAACCGCAGGTGTTATTACCGGTCATACACTACTTCCGATTCTAATTCACAACACTTATAAGAGCGATTTGCAGCTTCCTGCTTTTGAATTGCACTTCTACTTAGGACTTACCCTTGTGGCCTTCCTTTTAGGTCTCTTATCTGCTGTGCTACCTGCCTTTGTGGTTGCCAAGAAAGAGCTCTGGGAAAAACCTTCCCAACTCCTCCTTCCAAAACCACCTCGAGCAGGAGCTAAGATTGTCCTAGAGCGCATCACACCGCTTTGGAAACGTCTCAGCTTTACGGAAAAAGTTACCATGCGTAATATTTTCCGCTATAAGCAACGGATGTTTATGACCCTCTTTGGTGTCGCAGGTTCTATTGCGCTTCTCTTCGCAGGTTTAGGAATTCGATCTTCTGTATCTAACCTTAACCAGCAACAGTTTGAAGACATCATTCACTATGATATGATTGTTGCCAAGCAACCAAATGCGTCAAGTGCTCTGGATGAGGAACTCACTAAACTCCTCGATAGCAAAGACGTCAAAGAATACTTGAATGTCCATTTTGAAACCTTGCAAAAAATTGCCGGTACCAATAAGGACACCCAAGAAATCTCAACTCTTGTCTTTAACGACCGTGACGAAAAACTCATTGACAGTTACGTTAGCTTACATGACCGAGACCGCAATAAGACTCTCAAGCTATCTAATGACGGAGCAATTATCTCTGAAAAAATGGCAAAACTTCTAAACCTCAAGGTCGGAGATACCATTACTGTGCAAAACAGTCAGGATGAATCTGTCAAGATTAAGATAGCTGGTATCACTGAAATGTACATGGGGCATTTCCTCTTTATGAATGCTAGCTACTACCAAAAAGCTTTTGGGACACCTTCAGTGAATAATGCCAACCTTGTTACTCTCGCTGAACCAACTAAGCAAAATGTTGAAAATATGGCAGCCAAATTCATCAACTTGCCAAATGTTTACGGTGTTGTTCAAAACAACAACCTTAAACTGCAAATTAGCACTATGGTCAATTCATTGACACAGGTTATTGGTATTTTGATAACGGTTTCCATTCTCCTTGCTGTGGTTGTTCTCTATAACCTAACTAACATCAACGTTTCAGAACGTATCCACGAACTTTCAACCGTTAAGGTTCTTGGTTTCTACAATAATGAAGTATCCCTCTACATCTATCGTGAAACTATTTACCTGTCTATCATCGGTATCTTCGTAGGGTTTGGTCTTGGACAAGCACTCCACCAATATATGGTAAGCATCATTCCGCCAGATCGTATCATGTTTGATCCATCTATCGGTTTGGCTACCTACCTTTTACCAGCTGTTCTTATCGGCTTCATTCTTATTATCCTTGGCTTCGTCGTTAACAAACGCCTTGCCAAACTAAATATGCTCGAAGCTCTAAGTTCAGTTGAATAAGCTAAAAACGCCTGAGAAGCAATTCTCAAGCGTTTTTATATTCGATAAATTTATTTCGTTTTAGTCTTAGCCAACTCCAAACAGTAGGTCTTTACATGACAATGAGGACAAGTCAACTTACGAGTCCTTGGTGTATGTCCGGCAATGGCAAATTCTTTAAAACTTGGATCAAAGGTCCTATGACAATTAGGACAGAGGTATTCAAACTGCTTTCTATAGTGAAACATCACTAAATTCACTACTATAATATAAGCAGGACAGACAACAAACAAACCTCTAGGATCCTTAAAATAATAAATGACTATCAGTAGGGCTATGATATAAAGAAGACTCGCTAGACTGATGCTCCCAAATATTCTCAACTGCAAATGACGCCATGATTTTTGATTTTCCATAAGACGTGAAATGTCTGACAAATCTTCTAGTGAAAGTTGACGCCACTTAGCAGTTGCTTTTTGCAAGTGACGGGCACGTTTTAGTTTGACCTCTATTTCCTCTGAAGACTTTTCCAAGCTCTCGATTTGATCTGTCAACAAAAGCTCTAAAACCTGTTCCCTATTCTCCTCTTGCAAGAGTTTCTTGATTTGTTTGATTGAGAAGTCCAAATCTCTTAAGAAACAAATGACTTGCAGGCGTTCCAAGTCTGATTCGTGATAGATTCTCCGGCCACCTTCTGTGACTTCAGATGGCGTCAAGATACCTCTTTGATCATAGTACTGGACAGTCCTAACTGACACTTCTGCTGCTTTAGCCAACTCTCCTGTTGAAAACTGCGACATCTCAGTCACCTCCTTTTAAGATTTTCTATCAAAGGAGGACCTTGGCCACCCTTGATACCTAGATTCTACCTTATAACGCAAGGTAATATGCAAGCCCTAACCCTAGAGGATTTTCTTTTCTTACAGAAAAAGTTAGCTATCACTCTTTACACCCTTTACAGCTTCTGTAAAGCCCTAGTCGAAAAGGCCACCCAAACCTAAGGCAGCAAAAGGATTGTTACTGACTTCTTCCTGTTGCTCCAAAAGTTTGGCATTCTCATCTAATTCGAGAAACTTCTCGTAAATCTGTGCGGTCATACGAGCATCCTCCAAGCTGTTATGACCGTGTCCCTTGATTCCAAAGAAATCTGCCACGCTAGTCAACTTGAGGTTAACAATACCGTTCAAATCAGAAGCACGACGGTCAAAGGCCTCATCGAAAACATCTAAAGCATATTGCTCTTCCAAGTCTAAACCATTTTCAGCTAGAATAGGCAAATCTGATTTAAGAGCATTGTAGCCAATAAGTGGAGTGTCACCAACAAATGATTTAAAATCCGCTAAAACAGACTCTAGCTTTGGTGCCTTGGCAATCTTATCCGCTGTAATTCCAGTCAAACCATTGATAAAGGATTGCAAAGGAACATCCGAATAGACGAAAGAATCAAACTGGCCCACTTCCTCATGCTGATTCAGCTTAACAGCCGATACTTGGATAATATGGCTAATACCATCCACCGTGTTAAACTCCAAATCAAAGGCAATATAAGTTTCTAAATTTTCCATTTTAATCTCCTACAATAGTTAAAGCTGAGACTGAGTCCCAGCTTCTTTTTTATTTTCCAAATAGACGTCCAAAGAAACCTTTTTTAGAAGCTTCTTCTTGTTTGGTCTGGATTTCTTCCACTTGGGCCTTGGCTTCGTCAACCTCAACCTTAGCCTCATCAAGTTCCAGTTTAAGCTCTTCCTTGTCCTTCATAGCAGTCAAGGTCAATTGCTGCTGTTGATCAATTTGCTTGTCCTTTTCGGCAATTTGAACGTCTTTAACACGCAATTGGTCATCCATGTTAGACAACTGCTCGTCCTTAGCTTTCAACTGAGCATAGAGACGGGCAATCTCAGAGTTTTTCTCGTCTACAAGAATCTCCAACAACTCACGTTGTTTTGTTTCTTCATCGATTGGCTCATCGTCAAAGATGGTTTTCTTGTAAATTTCCTCCAACTTAATTAAGCCACTGCGTTTAACGACAGTAACCCCTTTAGCATTTTTTTCTAGATCTTCTTCTGGAAGTTGTTTGACACGATTATTGACTGCTTGACGACTAACACCAAGGATTTCAGCAATCTCGCTGACTGTCTTTTCAATACTCATAATAGCCTCATTTTCTCTTGAAATGTCTTACTATGAGAATATCACAATCACTCCTTTCTGTCAATTTGACTAGTTATTCTGGATATCTGAAGGACTTTTTTCCTTTCACTCTTCAAACAATTTACTTGATTGGAAGCTAAGCTTTTGGTAAACTATGTGTGGGTATAAATGTATATAGAAGGAAAGTCTTTGACTTAAACAATCGGTACTTCCAAATTGGGTTTGGTCGGTATCAGATCTGTTGTATCTAGGAATGGTGGGAACAATTCCACAAGGTTTGGGATTTTCATTCTTGCTCCAATTTTTGATGGTATTCGAGCAACCTTGGTTGCAAAACGACTTGATATTGAAGCATAAATCACATTATCTTCAACGGTTTGACTGTTGGAGTTTTTTTATTGTTACTTTACTCGCTTACTAAAGCCTCATATTGCCATCCGAGATTGAAAAAAGCCCTAAATTATGCCATAATAAACAAAAGCAAAATAGAAAGAATGAGTCCTATGAAAAACTTCCGTGATGATATTAAGGTCAATGATTTGGCCCAGCCCTTCTTAGAGCCAATCGTCGAACAAATGACCACTGTATTCGATCCTGAGATTGAGCTAGACATTTACAACCTTGGTTTGATTTATGAAATCACTGTCGATGAAAATGGCCACTGCTACTTCCTTATGACCTTTACTGATACTGGTTGTGGCTGTGAAGAGACTATGCCTTATGAAATCGCTGAAAAGCTAAAATCCATTGACGGTATTAACTCTGTCAAGGTGGAAACCACTTATTCACCAGTCTGGAAGATGACACGCATCAGTCGTTATGGACGTATCGCTCTTGGTATCTCACCTCGAGGCGGAAAATAAAAGGAAAACCGATTGGACATTTCCAACCGGTTTTTTTGAGGCTAACAGCAGATAGACGATCACTTTTTCATGATGCTGCCATCAACTGTCTCAGGATTTAACACCAAAAAATCACATCGAACAAATGCCCGGTGTGATTTTGTTTTATATCATATCATTAGGCTTTACCTGATTTATCCATGTTCCAGAAGTCGGTAACGGCACCACGTGACGCTGAAGAAACGATGTGAGCGTATTTACCGAGGACACCACGGCTATAAAGTGGTGGCAACTCAGTTTCGGCTTTACGTTTCGCCAACTCTTCGTCTGAAACGTGCATCGTAATTTCTTTGGTATCTTGGTCAACTGTAACCATATCACCTGTACGGAGGTAGGCAATAGGTCCACCAACCTGAGCTTCAGGAGCAATGTGACCAACAACGAGTCCGTAAGTACCACCTGAGAAACGTCCATCTGTCAAGAGGGCAACCTTGTCCCCTTGACCTTTACCAACAATCATTGAAGACAAGGACAACATTTCTGGCATACCAGGACCACCCTTAGGACCTACAAAACGTACAACAACTACATCGCCATCAACGATTTCATCAGAAAGAACTGCTTCAATGGCATCTTCTTCTGAGTCAAATACTTTAGCAGGACCAGTGATGTTACGAACTTTAACCCCTGATACTTTGGCAACCGCACCTTCTGGAGCCAAGTTACCTTTCAAGATAATCAATGGACCATCAGCACGTTTAGGATTTTCAAGCGGCATGATGACTTTTTGACCTGGTGTCAAATCATCGAAGGCCTCCAAGTTTTCTGCAACAGTCCTACCAGTACATGTGATACGATCACCGTGAAGGAAACCATTCTTAAGAAGGTACTTCATAACGGCTGGTACACCACCAACATTGTAAAGATCTTGGAAGACATATTGACCTGAAGGTTTCAAGTCAGCCAAGTGAGGCACACGCTCTTGGAAATCGTTGAAATCTTCAAGTGTCAAATCAACGTTAGCTGCATGAGCAATAGCGAGCAAGTGAAGTGTCGCATTTGTTGAACCACCAAGTGCCATTGTGACAGTGATGGCATCTTCAAAGGCTTCACGTGTCAAGATATCTGATGGCTTAAGACCTAGTTCAAGCATCTTAACAACTGCACGACCTGCTTCTTCGATATCTGCTTTCTTCTCAGCTGATTCTGCAGGGTGAGATGATGATCCTGGAAGGCTCATCCCCATTACTTCGATTGCTGTCGCCATTGTGTTGGCAGTATACATACCACCACAACCACCAGGGCCAGGGCAGGCATTACATTCAAGATCTTTAACCTCTTCTGCGGTCATATCACCGTGGTTCCATTTACCGATACCTTCGAAAACAGAAACCAAGTCGATATCCTTACCGTTAAGGTTACCTGGTGCAATGGTACCACCATAGGCAAAAATCGCTGGAATATCCATGTTAGCAATGGCAATCATAGAACCAGGCATATTCTTATCACAACCACCAATAGCAACAAAGGCATCGACGTTGTGACCACCCATAGCTGCTTCGATTGAGTCAGCGATGATATCACGAGATGTCAATGAGAAACGCATCCCTGGTGTCCCCATGGCAATACCATCTGCAACAGTAATCGTACCAAATTGAACTGGCCAAGCACCCGCGTCTTTAACACCTTCTTTGGCAATTTGACCAAAACCGTGCAAGTGGATATTACATGGTGTATTCTCAGCCCAAGTTGAGATAACCCCAACAATAGGCTTTTCAAAACTATCATCCGTCATCCCAGTCGCACGAAGCATGGCACGGTTAGGTGATTTAACCATGCTATCGTAGACAGATGAACGGTGTTTCATGTTATTTTCAGACACGATATTTTCCTCCATAGTTAATAACTATTCTAATTTAAACTTCTACTCCTATTCTAACATAAATTATCTAAAAAAACTGACCATTTACAAACTATTCTCCCTTTTTAAATTATGCTAAAATAAAGGCATGAAACATTTTGATACTATCGTTATTGGCGGGGGTCCTGCTGGCATGATGGCGACTATTGCCTCAGCCTTCTATGGCCAACAAACCCTTCTGATTGAAAAAAATAAACGTCTCGGTAAGAAACTAGCTGGTACTGGTGGTGGACGTTGTAATGTTACTAACAACGGGACTTTAGACGATCTTCTAGCAGGTATTCCAGGTAATGGCCGTTTCCTCTATAGCGTCTTTTCACAATTTGATAACCACGATATCATTGCTTTTTTCGAGGACAATGGTGTCAAACTCAAGGTTGAGGATCACGGACGTGTCTTCCCTAAGACAGATAAATCACGGACCATCATCCAAGCTCTGGAAAATAAGATTCAGGAACTTGGTGCTAGCATCCTCACCAATACAGAAGTTGTCTCCGTCAAAAAGGTTGATGAGCAATTCCAAGTTAAGTCTTCGGACCAGACTTTTACCAGTGATAAACTCATCGTCACAACTGGAGGAAAATCTTATCCATCGACTGGTTCAACTGGTTTTGGACATGATATTGCCCGCCATTTTAAGCTCCAAGTCACTGATCTTGAAGCTGCGGAAAGTCCACTCCTAACCGACTTCCCCCACAAGGCCTTACAAGGAATTTCTCTTGATGATGTCACTCTGTCCTATGGCAAGCACAAGATTACCCATGACCTTCTTTTCACACATTTTGGTCTATCTGGTCCAGCTGCCCTACGTCTTTCCAGTTTTGTCAAGGGTGGTGAGATAGCTCATCTGGACTTTCTTCCCAACCAAAGCCAAGAAAATCTCAAGGCTTACTTGGAGGAAAGTCGCGAGAAATCTGTCAAAAACACCCTCAAAGCTCTTGTACCTGAGCGTGTCGCTGAATTCCTAGCAGAAGACAAGGCTGATAGCAAGGTTAAACAACTGCATCCCAAAGACTTGGAAAACATTATCAGTCAGCTTAAGGGCATGGAAATTCCAATCACAGGTAAAATGTCACTTGCCAAATCCTTTGTGACTAAAGGTGGCGTTGACCTTAAGGAAATTAATCCCAAGACTCTAGAAAGTAAAAAAGTCCCTCACCTACACTTTGCAGGAGAGGTCCTTGACATCAATGCCCATACTGGTGGCTTTAACATTACTAGCGCCCTCTGTACCGGTTGGGTAGCAGGGATTCAGAGCCCTTGGGACTAAGGATTGAGTCCTCCTATCATAAAAAGCTGTTAAAACCCTCTTCTTTTTAATTACTATACCTAAAAAGTGTCCCTTCTAAAACGGAAGGGACACTTTGTCTATTTCTCAAAGGAGAGGAGGGGATTCGAACCCCCGAGCCCCGTTAAGGACTACACGCTTTCCAAGCGTGCGCACTCGGCCTCTATGCGACCTCTCCACATCAAACGATTAGCCATCAATAGCTTAATCGTTATTTTTAATCAAGTTTTCAATAATTAATCTTTAAACTGAGCCTCTACTCGGTAGATGACCTGACCTTTTTCTGAAAACTTACGCTCGTACTCAGTCATGACATTGCCCTCATAATCACTTGCATGAAGGTCCAACCAAACTTTGTTGAGAACCATTCCATACTGCGAAAAGCTCGCCAAACTGTATTCGAAAAGTCCACGATTGTCTGTCTTAAAGTGAATCTCTCCGTTTTTAGGCAGAATTTGCTTATAAGTATCTAGGAAAGTCTTGTAAGTTAGACGACGTTTCTCATGACGGCTCTTAGGCCATGGATCTGAGAAATTCAGATACATCATATCCACTTCGCCGTCTTCGAAATAATTGGTCAAGGAAGATCCATCCACACGCAAGAGTTTGACATTTTCAGCACCAGAAGCCAAGACCTTATCCAAGGCGTAACTCAAAACAGACAACTGAATATCAATACCAATGTAGTTGATGTCAGGGTTTTGTTGGGCCATACCAGTAATGAAGGCCCCTTTACCAGATCCTACCTCGATATGGACAGGATTATCATTACCAAAAAGCTCATGCCACTTACCTTTAGCAGCTTCCGGCTCAAGAATAACGTACTGAGGATGGTTAGCTAGGTGTTCCTCTGCACCTTTACGTTTTCTAACTCGCATGTCTACTTTCTAATATCTGTGCAAGGTCTCTCTAAATTTACGAAGTTCATAAATCTCTCGGTTGGCATGTTCCATATCACGGCTATCAAAGAATTTTGAAATCTGTGTCAAATATGAAAATTGCCCATACCAGTAAATCTTGTCCATCACAAGGTCATTGTTCTTATAGCCATAGTATGACAACCACTGTGGCCAATGTGCCAATGGGATATAATGGCTGAGGATCTGCGCCACATCATACATACGATCTGTTAGACGTACAGAATCCCAATCAACCAAATAAATCAATCCTGAGGTTGTGATGACAAAGTTACTATGACGAGCATCTCCATGAACAATTGTTGCAATCTCCGCACGAAACTCTGGAAGATGACGTTTCAAATCTCTAACAACGTCTTGAAGGAAGCCATTCTCACGCAATTGGTAAGCAGCGTTTTCCTCCCACTCGTGTAGAAGATCAAAAGGATTTTCAATATGATAATCCAACTGCAAGAGTTGATTAACCAAGTGTTTAGAGCGGTGCAAATTACCAAGAATTTGGATAATCTGTTTACTGTTCATGTCATGTTTGGTCAAAATACGACCATCAAGCCACTCCTGTGCACTCATCATGTCACCATTTCCCAGACGCTTAGCCCACAAGAGCTGCGGTGCAATCTGTTCCTTGGCAAGAGCTGCCAAGATTGGTGTTGTATTCATCTTCACAAAGACGCGATCTCCGTTTGGGTAAGTTCCCATATAGGCCTTACCACTATTTCCTTTGAGAGGAGTCAGGCTCAAATCTTTATCTGTTGATGTCACCTAGGCATCTCCTTTTTCTTTAGTCATTCGTTTCTATTTTAACTTATTTAATAGGTGTTAGTCAATCATCTTCTTAAGCTTGGCTGGTAGGTAAACAAGGCTCAGAACTAGCATCATTCCAACCAAAATCAGACTAAACTTAAGGTCGAAGAGACAAATAGCCTGTACCAAAGTCAGTACAAGTACAATCTGGCTAATCAAGCGCTTAAGATTGCTTACCTGCATGTCTTTTCCAACTGGCATAAGGTTAGCCATTCTCTGATAAGCAAAGTGCGATTTAAGTGCTGTGAGCTGGAAGAGCAAGAGGTAGTCAAAAACAACCACAAGCACCATAGCCAACCATTTTTCAGGAACCAAAAAGATAACTAGAAGCGTTAAAGCAAAAAGTCGTAGGCTAAGGGCAAAGTAATCTCCAGAACGCAAGAAGGCCCTTAGGTAAAGATTGTACCAGGTATGTTCCTTGTCTTTCTTTGTACGTTTGAGAATAGCATCCAAATAAGAACGGCGTTTAACACTCGACGTAATCCCCTTAACATTGGTAAAGAGTGAAAAGAACTTCAGAATCGATTGTTGACGCTTGTTTTCCGCTGCAATAGCCTCAGTCCAATTCAGGCCAGACTGTCTATAAAAAGGTTGGGCCTTTTTCTGGAAAATAAAATACTTAAGAATAGCCATAGCCACAGCTACAAGGATAACTCCCCAAACTGGAAGTCCCAAGGCTAAAAAGAGAGGAATAACCAAAATAAAAATCAGGGTTTGTACTATTACCCAAAATCTAAAAGCACGCCCTGTTGCCTTCTTAACATGGTCTAGCACCTCTTCTTCCTTAACCAAAAGGTAGTGCTTGTCCGCAGGTTCTAGATAAGTAGCAATATTCCCCCAGAAAGGTAATAACAGACACAGCACAAGCAAGCCAAGAATGATTGCCCACGGATTTTTTGGAAAATGCTTCAGCAACTGGCTATACTGAACTAAGACAAAGCCTAGCAGAAAGAGAAGAACCAAGATAAAATGATCATTAAAAACGTAGCGACTATACTTAGCACAGCGGGTATTGAATCGCTTGCTACGCTCCTTAAATAGCTTAGCTATCATGACAATTCTCCCTTAGTTAACTGCATGTAGATATCGTTAAGACTAGCACTATCGTCGCCAAAAGTCTGACGGAGCTCCTCGAGAGTCCCCTGTGCTAAGACTTGACCGTGATGCAAGATCACAAAGCGATCACACATCTTCTCAGCTGAATCCAAAACGTGGGTAGACATGAGAATCGCCTTGCCCTTAGCTTTTTCCTCAGCTAAAAGCTCAATTAGGTCGGAGATTGCCAAGGGATCCAAACCCAAGAAGGGTTCATCAACAATGAAAAGACTGGGGTTAACAATAAAGGCACAGATAATCATGACCTTCTGCTTCATTCCCTTTGAAAACTGAGTCGGAAACCAGTCCAATTTTTCATCTAATCGAAAGAGTTTGAGGTACTTGTCCGCACGTGCCATCCCCTCAGTCACATCAAGACCATAGGCCATCAACACCGTTTCCAAATGTTCACGAAGCGTCAACTCTTCATAGAGACTTGGCGTTTCAGGAATATAGCCAATCTTCTGACGATAACTTGCCGAATCTTGCTGTATGGTCAAACCATCAATAGCAATCTGTCCTCCATAGGGTGTTAAGAGACCAATAATCTCGTTAATTGTTGTTGATTTTCCGGCACCATTAAGACCAATGAGGCCAATCAATTCACCATCAGCCACCTCAAAAGTCACATCTTTTAGGACGGGAATATTAGCGTAACCACCCGTCACCTTTTCTAATTTAAGCATTATCTTTTCTCTCTTTGGTATGATATAATCTATTATAACAAAAACTCATGGAAAGGTCGTTATTATGGATAATTGTATTTTCTGTAAAATTATATCTGGAGAAATCCCTTCATCAAAAGTCTACGAGGACGACAAGGTTCTAGCCTTCCTCGATATTTCACAAGCTACAAAAGGACATACCTTGGTTATTCCTAAAGAGCACGTTCGTAACATCTTAGAAATGTCTGCTGAGACTGCTGAGACTGTCTTTAGCCGTGTTCCAAAAATTGCTCGTGCCGTGCAAAAAGCAACTAGAGCAATCGGCATGAATATCCTTAATAACAACGAAGAAGTTGCTGGACAAACCGTCTTCCACGCTCATATTCATCTCGTTCCTCGTTACGGTGCAGACGATGGTATCCACATGGGATTTGACGAACACGAACCAGACTTCGCTGCCCTGGCTGACCTTGCTGACAGCATCGCTAAAGAGGTAACAGAATGAAAATTGGACGCTTTCTAGCTCTTGGAGCCCTCGCCTACGGTGCCTACTACGCCTATAAACGACGTGAAGACATCAAAGAGGAAATCCTAGACCTCAACCAATCACGAGAAAATATCTCTCACGATCTGGACAATATCAAACGCAACCTTGACATCATCAAGGAACAAAACCTTGTTCTCGCTGACATCAAACAAGACCTTAACTATAAAACACGCGTCTTCAAGAAAAACCTCGAACCCCGACTCAACATCATCCAAGAACGCTTGAAAAAATATCAGGGTGAGGATAAAGAATAAAGGTAAGTAGCCTGTGCTACTTACCTTTTTTATCAATGATGAAAACTTATAAAAAGTTTATGGATAGTGTAATAGTCACTCAATGTTCCTTTTTTTCACAACAGAAAGTACCATTCAATAATAAAAGGCACCACTAATCAGATTAAAGAGAACACTACTAAACCTATTTTCATATAATTACTATTTCTCTTTTAAAGCATTAATAATAGAACGTGTTGCTGATCTCGTTAAGCCTTGATTTTTAGGATGTGTCCTTAAATAGGAATGGACTTTGGTACCAGTATCTGAACGTGTGTAACCATTTGTATTAACAATCTTATTACTTAACAGTTTATCCAATAAATCCATTCTGCATCTCCTCACAATTAGTAATTAAAATTTATACTAAATGAATTCATTGTATCATAGTTACCATTCTGTATATTAGCAGTCCACCCAATATTTTCACCGCTCTTCATTTTATGCTTATAGTAGTTTGCTTTTTTTGCTTTTTCGTCTGATTCCTCAACTTTCTGTCCTGGATTAACTGCAACAAATTCTGATATAGATACTGACTGCTTTCCTTTCGGATCGATACTAGATTGTGACGAACTAAATGGTGTTGCTTCAATACTATTGTTAATTACAATAGTTGATTCAATATTAATTTCTTTATCCGTTAAGTTATCAATAATAATATTTCCACCAGTTCTTGTTATTTTAATATTTTTATCACTATATAGTTCTTCCGTTTTTGCTACTTTTTTTTCGAACCCGTAATACTTTGTCCTACTTTTGACGTATTATTGCCATTAGTAGAATTTTCATTCGAAGAATCTCTAATAGCCAAAAAAATTATTAACAATGTAAATATAAATCCAAAAACTGCAAATACATAAACGCTAACATTAAAAATTTACTTTAACATATCTTTTCCTTACCTTTATTTTTGAGTTTCAATTGTCACTTTTGCCTCGTGGTCCAAAGATTTAATCATTGTAGAGTAGTACTTCTCGGCTGACTCCTTTAATAATTTTTTATTGTCCTTTATAAAACCTTGTTGTTCCTTATTTGAAAAACCTTCTGCAACAGCCTCACCAGTATCTATGTCTTTAGTCGAATAACTAAGAATCCCTCCACTAGTATCGTAGAGTGTATAAGGTTTGTCTTTATCTAATTCAACACCAATAACTTCAAATTTGGGTAATGTAACTTGATAATTATGATTACCATTATCTTTAATGGTTACATCATTCTTAATACCGAATTTTGCCGTATAATTTAGAATAATGAGTGCTTTCTTTTCTGAACCAGGTATTACAAAGTTACTACCAAATAACTTTGTATTATTTTCTATTGACTTAACTTTTTGAATAGATGCATTGAGTAAAACTAACTCACTGACCTTTTCCAAAGATTTTACATTTACTATGATTTCTGTCTTTGGTTTTTGATTACCAGATGACTCACTCCCTTTATATACGCTAAGAAAAATGAATCCTACGACAATCACTAATAAAATCGCTAAAATACCATATATTATCTTTTTCATACTTTTTTCCTATTAACTCATTTCTTCAAAAACAACTGGATTAACAATCCTGCAATCACAATACCAGCTGCAATTAGGGGGTTCAACATTGCTATTCCTACAAGAAGTAGAATAGCCAAAATCCATAAAACTACTTTTAACATTATTTCTCCTTATCAAATAACAAAAGATTGTAATATTAAACCCAAGAAATCACTAACTAAAATTTAATTTTACACAAAAATTATATAGCGATATGAATGCGTTGTCAACGCTTTCTTGAAAATAGAATATATTTTTAACTATTTACCATATTATCATAATTTAAACAATTTTATCTCATTTTATATTTAAGAATAAATATAAAAGTCACAGCTATACACAATACAAGACTTTCCGCTGTGCTAAAAGTGAGAGAAGCAATAATGTTTCCCTCACTCGGAAGATTTGAGACCCAGGCTCAAATCTTAGGAATGGAATCCGCTAGGAAGTCACTTCCGTCCCTAGCACCCAAGGAAAGTCTAAAAAATTTATAAAAAGAAAAGCAGAGACGTTTAACATCTCTGCTTCATAAATAGGATTAGGAGGCTTTATGCTTTTTATTTAGCATCTTTTTCTTTGATAACCAAGACACCATCTTCCATATCAGCTTCTAGGTGTTTAGCATCAAGGTTATCCAAGTGGAAGTCTGTGACTTTGTCACGGATTTGTTGTTCAACCACACGGCGGAGTGGACGAACACCCATGACTTCGTCGTAGCCTTCTTCAGTCATGTATTCTTTAGCAGCTTCGCTAACTGCCAAGTCAATGTCTTTCTTAGAAAGCGTCTTGTTAACTTCAACCAACATAAGGTCTACAATCTTAGAAAGATCTTCTTTGCTCAAGTGTGAGAATTCGATGACAGCATTGAAACGGTTAAGGAATTCTGGACGGAAGTAAGGTTTCAAACGATCCATAAGTTCTGGTTTATCAGCATCTTCTGTCAAGTTAGCTTCGTAACCAAAGCCAGCGTTTGAAGTTGCGATAATCACAGTATTCTTGAAGTTTACAGTGTTACCTTGACCATCTGTCAAACGACCATCATCCAAAACTTGGAGGAGAAGGGTGATGACTTGAGGGTCAGCCTTTTCAATTTCGTCGAGAAGGACGATTGAGTATGGGTTACGGCGAACACGTTCTGTCAAAGTATTGCTATTGTCATCATAACCAACATAACCAGCTGTTGTACCAATCAATTTAGAAACGGCTGTGCGGTCGCTGTATTCTGACATGTCCAAACGGATGATAGCATCTTTTGTTCCGAACATATCAAGAGCCAATTGTTTAGCCAACTCAGTTTTACCAACACCAGTAGGTCCTACAAAGAGGAAGCTACCAATTGGACGGTTACCTTCGTCAAATCCTGCACGGTTACGACGGATGGCACGTGCCACTGCTTCAACGGCTTTATCTTGACCGATAACCTTAGTTTGCAAACGGTGGCCCATATCTTTCAAACGTTCGATATCAGTTGCTCCCATTTGCGATACTGGGATACCAGTCATACGTTCTACAGATTCAGCCACATCGTTAACAGTTGCAGTGACTTTAAGGTCTGCTGTGTGGTTAGCAATTTTCTTTTCAAGTTCTTCAATGCGAACTTTAGCATTTAGAGCTGCTTCGTAGTCTTCTTTGGCAGCTGCAGCTTCTTGTTTAGCTTTTTCTTCTTCGATTTCATGTTCAACAGCATTCACATCAGTCACTGGGTGTTGAGCAGCCAAGTGAGCCGCTGTTACATCGACAAGGTCGATAGCCTTATCTGGCAAGCTACGTTGTGGAATGTATTGGACAGAGAAATCTACTGCTGCTTTCAAGACATCATCTGGCAAGATAACATTGTGGTGTTTTTCATAAAGATCACGAATACCTTGGAGAATCTTGAAAGTATCTTCTGCAGAAGGAGCATTAACCTTAACTTCGTTGAAACGACGAGCAAGAGCAGCGTTCTTCAAGATAGTGTTACGGTATTCATCCTGAGTTGTTGCACCAATCACTGTCAATTCACCACGTGAAAGAGCAGGTTTCAAGATATCAGCAAGACCTTTAGATCCTTGACCATCACCAGTGCTTCCGGCACCAAGAATTTGGTGGATTTCATCGAAGAAGAGAATGATATTTCCAGCTTCTTTGACTTCATTTACCAAGTTTTGAATGTTTTCTTCAAAGCTACCACGGTATTGCGTACCAGCTTCAAGTCCAGAAATATCAATTGAGATGATTTCTTTGTTCTTGATAGCAGCTGGGACATCACCATTTACGATGGCTTGTGCCAAACCTTCAACTACGGCTGTTTTACCAACACCAGCGTCCCCGACAAGGACTGGGTTATTCTTGGTACGACGAGCCAAGATTTCGCAAGCTTCTTGGATTTCTTTGTTACGTCCGATAACAGGATCCAATTTACCTTCGCGAGCTTCTTCAGTCAAGTTACGACCAAGTTTAGCAAGGATACCATCTTGTTTAGGTCCTTTACCTTGGTGTTGAGTTGAGTTCACTGCTTCACCTTCATTACCAGGCAATTGACCTGTTTGACGGTAGATAGCAAATTCTTCAGGTGTCACTTCACGACCGTTAATCATGTAGCGACGGTTTTCTGAACGGTAACCACCCATGTTACCCATCAATTGATTGAAAAGATCGTCCATATTGTTAAAGTTGTTGTTCATATAATTACCTCGTTTTGTGTTTTCTTGTGAAATTTTTTAAGTGTTATTTTTATGTTAATGTGTTTTTTGACTTTTACTGACCAAAACCCTAAAAATTTTTAGTAGCTTCAACTACTCTTCTAATAATTTCAGGTTTTGCTCTTGGTAGGAGACTGAGAACTTTCACAGTCTTAAATAAATTGTCATTTAGCATAAGAGCCACCTTCTTTCTGTGAATCTCTCAATATAGCTAACTTCCAAGCCTCTTTCAGAAAGAAACTTGTAGATTAAGGAAACCTTTTTCCTTATAGCTTTATCATATACCTTTCATTTGACCAGGTCAAGAATTTAGTTTTGACTTTTACTGACCTTTTAGATGAAAATTTTTGCAGACTAGCTGCAATCCTTTTAATTGGTATATGGGCTATTGACACAGCCTTCATAAGGATTTCATTTCCTTATGTTTATATTGTACAACATTGGTCAGTAATAGTCAATAGTTTTTTTGACTTTTTTTGACCTTTGTTGTAAATATTTTTGCAGGCAAGCTATAATTACCTTTTTACAACGATTTAGGCTAGTCCTGCAATCTCATAAGGAAGCTATTCCTTATGAGATTATCATACACCATTAGTCAGTAAAGGTCAATAGTTTTATTTGATCTTTTTTGACCTTTTTGAAAATAATTTACGGAAAGTAAAAAAAGCCTACCAAAGATAGACCTAATAATGATCTTTAAAAGAGAGAAAGGCGACACTCTTACCATCAATCATATAAATCAAACGATTTTCAGCATCAATTCGTCGAGACCAAGCTCCTTGAAAGTCATACTTCAAGGGTTCCGGCTTTCCAATACCAGAGAAAGGATCCCGTTGAATGTCTTTAATCAGCTTATTGATTCGCTTAAGTGTCTTCCTATCCTGATTTTGCCAATAACAATAATCCATCCATGCATCTTCAGTGAAAGTGAGTAACATTTTCTACTCCTTTAGTGCATGTTCTTGAGTCTCTCCAGCACGTACCTGAGCCATTCCTCTTAAAACCTTGTCTGATAGTTCTTTATTTTGAACAATACGCAATGTTTCTTGAATGCTATCCCATTCACTCTTTGAGACCACTACAATATCTTCATCAGGATTTTTATTGACTACAGCTAGAGGTTCAAATTCATCATTAACCTTTTTCATATAATCCTTCAAATGATTTCGAAACGTTGAATAGACGACTGCTTCCATTAGCATACCTCATTTTCCTCTTTTCTTTTATTATATACCAAAAGTATAAACTTGTACAAGTTCCTGACAAGTTTATACTTTCTACAATATTTATTCGAAAAAAGATTTAAAAAGCCTACCAGAGGTAGACCTTCTATAAAACTATTTTACTCTAATCGGTACACGTCCAAAGTTTTGTTCGCAAAGCTCGGGGTTACCTAATTGATAAACATTATCCGCTTGTTGTGTAAGCATATCCCAAGGTTCCCTTCCAATCCGAGCCACTATATCCACAGTCTTTTTCACAGATTTAAGATGAGACTGCCCTTTTTGAGAAAATCCAAGGACATGAACAGCCTGGGGTAAAGGATTGTCCACAGCTCCGACCAGGATATAAGTCAAAATACGACGTACACGTGCTTTGGTGTAGCGTTTGGTTGCTACCTTATCCACCAGTTCCTCCACAGAAGAAACCTCACGGATAGCAGCCTTTAGACGACTAGCAATCTCTTCATTAACCTGGAAAACACTAGTCAAATCAGAGTTTGTAAGAATCTGATAAACCAGCAATTGGAAATAATTATCCCAAGAAACTTGTGGAGAAGTCTGAAAAAGTTTGCTATTTGGCATGAACTTATCCACAAAATCACTATCTTGCTTGTGGAGACGTAGGCTGGTTGCTGAAGCGAAAGATACTTCCTTATCTGAGGAATGATAGCCGGCCCCTTGTCTCTGAATAGGATTCAACTTAATCCCCTTACCAGCACAAGCTTTGGCATAGGCTAAGCCTAGAATATGGTTGGGTGTATTGCCAGTAAAGGCTACACCAGCAAACTTTTCCCACATTTTTTGTGTCTTTTGTGGATAAGATAAGTCACTCGATAAATTTTCCACAAAGGCTTCCATTTCCTCTGACTTTTCAGCATAAACATCTGCGATAGTCTGATAGTCTAGGACTTCTTCCGTGCCAAAGGTAAGGCTATCGATTCCCAGTCGGGACAAGATATCGACGGCACCAGCAGCAAAATAATCGGCAGACTGGACAGATGTCAAGAAGGGCAACTCAACCACAAGGTCTGCTCCATTTTCCAAAGCCATCTGAGCCCTAGTCCACTTATCCACAATAGCTGGCTCACCTCGCTGAACAAAATTCCCAGACATGGCAACGATTTTTACGCCCTCAGCCTGATCCAAGAGATACTTGTGACCGTTATGAAAGGGATTGAACTCAGCAATAATACCTGTAACTGTCATTTTTTCTCCTACTTTTCAACATTTATGTCTCTACACCTTCTATAAGGTCTGAAATTACATTTTTAACATCCTCATGAATCTCATCTTCATTCATTTCTTTAAACACAATATCATTCGTACAATCTTGATTATATTCTTCTTTTATAAATTCATAAAACTTCTTTCTTAGATTTTTACCATTAATCATCGAAATTTTATTTTCAAGTCCCTTATTCCATGAAGAATAAAATAATTCTTCACATTTATCACGAGCCTTCGATGCCTCCCATTTAGGGTTTAATTCTTTTTCATAACCTGTGCCGAGAGAAACTGTTTTATCATAAAATTTATTAAATGTCTGTTCTCGAAAACTATCACAAATTTCTTCTAGTTTTTTATAAAAATTTTTTCTATCATTACTTTTAGATATCCTAAATAAGACTTCTGGAACCAAAAGATAATTTTCAAATTCCTTTTTCGTCCAAATATGGAGTTTTATTACATCTGATGTCTCATCCCTTATTGAATCTAAGTGAGATTCAGGGTAATAGTCCCTATCCAATACACTAATTACACTTATATTCGAATCAATTTTAGAAAATAATTCAGCTACTTTATTGTATTTCTCAAGATTCGAAAATCCTCCTATTTTTTCATAGAATATATTATCGATTGAAAAATCACTATCAGGATACAACTTCTCATAAAATTTCTTCAGTAAAGACATATCATTACCTTCAAGAAACAGTAATTTCTTATAAGTAAACAACCGTATCAAAGACATATTTTGAATACTTCCAATTTCATCTACAACACCTTGAAGCTTAGACAAATTAAGCGTATACTTCAATTTTTTCTTTTTATTACTAACATTCAGAATATTCTCTGAATCGACTTCAGAAATAATTTCTATAGAATGAGTCGCAATAATCACTTGTTGAAAATTTCTACGAACATATTTCAATAATTTTCGTTGCAAATCGGGGTGCATATATATATCTGGCTCATCTAAAATAACCGTCGTTATACCTTGGTTTTTTGATTTAGTAACAAACCACATCATTTGTAACCACATTTGAAGTCCATTACCAACATATCCTAATTCTGTCATAAAGTCATTCTCTCCTACGACTAAAGAGACCAAAGTATTATCTGAAGAGTATTCAAGTTTTGGAGGATTTATTTGCAGATTTTTCCATGTTTGCTTTATTAATGAAGAAAATTCATTAAATACTTTTTCATCATTAGTCATTTCCAAATAAATCTCGTTTCTGAAGTGCAATGATGCTAAATATGTATCTTTATCTTTCATTACTGTTTCTTTCGACAAATATTTTTCAATTTTTTTTAATGGACCTATTTGAGGTAAAATATTTAACTTAGGAAATCCAGAATTATTAAAAGTACCTTTATTAGTAATAAGTTTACCATTCGAGTCATAAATAAGTGCAAATATTAAATCATCATGGAAGTGAACTATAATTTTATAACCATCATCAAATCCTGCAGTGAGTTTTGGTTTAGAATCTTCGTCATAGTTATGAGGAATCGTACTAGTATTGATTTTTAACATCTTACCATTGACAATAATACATTTAGCTTTTCTAGGAAAATCAAGAACCAAACTCTCAGGAATATTTTTAAAAGTTGGTTTGGATAGAGCATAAGAAATTATTCTTAATGCTTCAATAATAGTTGATTTTCCTGCATTATTTTTTCCAACTGCAATTGTTAAATCCTTAAACTCTAGTTTTGTATCTTTAAAGCAACGATAATCTTCTAAATGTAAAAATTTAAGCATCTAATTAGCATCTCCCTTTTCAAATTTTTAAAATAATTTATTACATACGAAAAACCATCGTTTGCTGGTCTTTGTTGGCTCTTTATCTTCAAAGTCAGCATAAAGTTTGAAAGATTTGAAGCCAGCTTGCTCCAACAAGATATCATAAGTCAAGACCTCATAGGTACGCTCCTCATGGACCTCATCATGGCGACTAAAGCTTCCATCTTCCTCTTGGACAAAGAAGGTTAATTCATGAACAATAGAATGCGGTGCCGCATCCTCATAGGTATCCCAAAGCATGGCAAAGTCTTCTGCATTTTCATGGTAAGAATAGCCAGGGAAAACCTCATCCGTTTGATAGGTTGAGTGCACATCAAAGATGAAGACGCCATCTTCATTAAGGGCATTGTAAACCTCCTTGAAGACGTCCCCAACCTCAACTTCGTCCTGCATATAGCAGATTGAATCTGAGTAGCAGGTCACAAAATCATACTTGCCCGCTTGCGATAAATCCAACATGTTGCCTTCAATAAAGTCAATTTTCTGTTTGGCTGAAGAGGCACGCTTCTCAGCAATTTTCAACATATCAGCACTCAAATCGAGTCCAGTTACATCAAAACCAGCTTGAGAAAAGCGAACAGACTGAATTCCAGTTCCACAAGCCAATTCAAGCAATTTCTTTTTGTCCTTAGTCTTTGGCAAATGACGGAGGGAAAAATCCGTCCACAAATCGTAAAGACTATCATCCATAACAGCGTCGTATACCGCCGCAAAAGTTTCATAAGTAGCCATAATTATGATACCAAGTTCGCCCGTAATCGGAAAGGAAATTAGGGGAGTGAGACAGAACGAATTTTCTTAGAAAAATCGTTCGTTGTCTCACCCCCGCAAGGCTGATTAGGTACTCTTCCGAGCTTAAAAAGCGAATGAAGAGTCCAATCAGCTACTGCGCCAAATAATAAATTTTAATATTAATAATTTAACATAGAGCTATCTATTTTCCGACGATTACAGGACGGGTTCAAATCCTTTCTAAGATACAAAGAGCGTCAAAAGCAAAGAGAAAATAGGAAACTTTCTGCCGTATCACCAGATACAAGGAAAGTTTATCTTTTTCTCATGGCTTTTAACTCGTGTTCAGTTGACAAACCAACCAAACACAAGGCTATATCCTTCCTATTAAATCTTTAGTTTAACCAACAAAACCCAGTTGTCGCCAACTGAGTTCAATTTTTATGCCAAATAAGCTGACACATCCACCATTGGTGCTTCGTGCCAGAGTTTTTCAAGGTTATAGTGAGCACGTTCATCTTCTGTAAAGATGTGAACAACGACGTCGTTAAGATCCAAAAGAATCCAACCACCCTTGTTGTCACCTTCCATGTGACTAGCGTCAAGGCCAGCTTCTTTCACTTTCTCACGGATGTTGTCGGCAATAGCTTCCAACTGACGGCTATTCATTGCACTCAAAATAACAAAGTAATCTGTTAGGCTTGTAAGGCCGTACAAATCAAGGGCAACAATGTCTTCAGCTCGCTTTTCATCAGCAGCTTTGACAACCAATTCAAGTAATTCTTCTTTCATTTAATCCTCTTTCATTAAAAAATCGTTTTGTAATCTAAGACATCCGCAAAACACTCATCCCAAATGTTCTCATAAAATTCATTAATTGTTTCTGCCGGAATGTCATCTCCATCAAAGGTTGTAACAGCACCTTCAGGAATTACTAGCTTGTAGCCGTGTTCAAAAGCAACTTTAACGGATGTATCGACACAATATTCTGTTTGCATACCACACAAGACTAGTTGTTTAATTCCTTGTTGCTCCAAGTATTCTTTTAAACCTGTCTCTTTAAACATACTATTGTATTGCTTCTGAAACACCTTTTCATCAGGCTGTCTCTTTAATAGTGGCGATAATTGCCAATCTTCAGAGGTTAGAGCCTCATTTGTTTCAATATGTTGAATGTAGATGATTTCAATCTGCTGTTTTCTAGCCTGATCTTGTAAATAAGAGATTTTCTCTAACAGCTGTTTCGTTTCAAAACCTGTTTCTACTAAGATATTTTGTACATCAATAATGATAAAAGCAGTTTTCACTCATTGATCCTCTTTCAAGTACTTCACAAAAGCATTATAGGTTTCCAAGGTTTGTGGGAAAATCGGTAGAGCTTGATGGGCCAAGTGTTCTACCGTATGGACTGTCTCAAAAGCGACTGCCTTATCCAAGGATTGCTCTGCTACTTGTCTAGCTTCCTCTACCAAAGGGAAATTACGGTTATGCTCAATATAATCAGCCACATAAACAATCTTATCTAGGGTTGACATTTCATGGCTTCCGACGGTATGAATTTCAATACTGCGTAGAATTTCGGGATCAGTCAATCCCAAATCTTCTTGGATTTTGTAAATCCCAACCATGCCATGCCAGACATTATTCCCCCAATTTTTCAATGCAGGATCAAGCTCATACTTATCGATAAGTTCCAAGAATTCCTGATCTGGAAGTTCCTTGGCATAATCATGAAGCAAACCAGCCAATCCGGCTTTCTCAGTATCATAACCGTACTTTTCAGCAAGAGCAATAGCAGCTCGCTCAACACCCAGAACATGATTGAAGCGTTTAGGGCTCATGACCGCTCGAACTTTTTCAAGAAGTTCTTCACGAGAATAGTCTAGATATTTTTCATAGGTCATTTATAGAGCCCCGCTTTCTTGATGTAGGCAAGTACAGACTGTGGTACCATAAAGTTAGGTGTGCGATCCTTCTTAATGTAGGCTCTGACTACACTTGAACTAATATCCATAAGGGGCACATCCACCCAAATAACTGGGTAAGAGGTTCCAGCCTTATACTTAGGACGCTGAACACCAACAAATTGGACCATCTCGATAAGTTCATCAATACGATGCCACTTAGGTAGGTATTCGACCATATCCGCTCCAATAATAAAGTAATAATCCGTATCAGGATTGGCTTCCGTCAAGAGCTTCATGGTGTCATAAGTATAACTGATTCCCTTACGTTCCAACTCAATGGTTTCGATGTCCAATCCTTCGATACCGTTAATAGCCAACATAAGCATATTAAGGCGGTGTTTTTCATCAATGGTCTCTTTTTTATCGACATGAGGTGGCTCATATTCAGGCATGAGAAGAACTTCATCGAGGCCTAACTGCTGACGCACCTGGTCAGCAACAACCAAGTGGGCATTATGAACAGGATTGAAATTTCCACCTAATATTCCCACTTGCTTACGGCCTGTATCTTTGATTTCTTCCTCTAGTTGAACCTTTGTAAATGGGGTTACGAGATCTAATGCCATGTACGTCTCCTCTATCTCAAGCATTATACAACTGACTTAAGGCTAGCTTTAATGCTTCGAAAGTGTTCCTATACCTTAGTTTGTCCTTCACCAAGCAAAATCAGCAACTATTTTTGGATTGCTTTGACCTTTGGTGACAACTTACGATTTTCTTTTTTAGCTGATTCTTTATAGAGAATCAAGATACGTCCAATCTTAAGGACTGTATCACAGCCAATTTCTTCTTCCAAGATTTCAGCAACCTCATGAATATCTTCCATAGTATTTTGGAGTAGGGTTACTTTAATCAATTCACGGGCATCAAGAGCGTTACGAACGCTAGTTTTGATGTGGTCGTTAAGACCGTTTTTCCCGATTTGTACAATAGGTTTAAGGGTGTGCGCTTCCGATTTGAGGAAGGCACGTTGTTTTGATGTTAATGACATGTTTATTCCTTTTAATTTTTTTGCTGTTTTTCTTAGGTGATACGGACGCTAGCAAACCTTCGGTTTCATAGCTAGTTTTTGAGCCTAGGGTCTCAAAAATTCCGAATCCAAGTAACATAAAATGTTACTTGGATTACTATCACAGCGAAAAACACATCGTTTGCTCATGACCTAAATCTAGGCAAACCTCATGTTCATTGAAAAGACTCTTTTTATACTTTTAACTACTTTATTAAGTTTAAATAATCGCTTTTCGTACGACGACGCCAACACCTTCTGGTGCCCAGGCGGCAACGATGGTTGGTTGGTCAGCTTTTCCTTGGACACGAATCCAGCCTAGTCCTGAGAAGACAATATCTGTCTTATCTTTGACAGTAAATTCGTGACGAACAAGTTTTGGAAAATCAGCCAGATCCTTTGGTCCAGGAGGCATGAGAAGACTTCCAACATGCTTATCATAGAAGGCATCTGCGCCTTCAAGTTTAGTACGATGAAGCTTCAAGTTATTATCAAAGAAGGCTGTAAAACCTTGCTTATTCCCATCAATAAAGTCAAATCGTCCAAGACCGCCTAGGAATAGAGTTTGGCCTGCATTTAACTGGTAAGTTTTTGGCTTAATTTCCTTCTTAGGACTAACGTACTTGAGGTCCTTCGCTGACAGATAGTGTGCCATCTGGTGGCGGTGGATGATTCCAGGTGTATCAAAAATATAAGTACCATCATCCAAAGGAATTTCAATCTTATCAAGGGTTGTTCCTGGGAAACGAGAAGTCGTGATAATATCTTTATCTCCTGTAATTTCCTTGATAATCGCATTAATTAAGGTTGATTTACCAACATTCGTCACACCGACAACATAAACATCACGACTCTTACGGAGTTTTTCAATACGCTGAATCAACTCTTTAATGGCGTGATGATTTTGGGCAGACGTCAACATGACATCCACGGGACGCATGCCTTCTTCATGGGCACGTTCTGTCAACCATTGAGTTACTTTACCATCTTTAACAGATTTAGGTAGGATATCCTTTTTATTTCCGACCAAGAGCACATCATTCCCAGAAACAAAGCGTGACAAGCCTGGAATGATTGATCCATTAAAATCGAAAATATCAACAACATTGACAACGAGGGCATCACTGTCTCCAACTTCATGAAGCAATTTTAAAAACTCGTCATCAGTGATGTGGACATCCACAATTTCATTGTAATGACGAAGGCGGAAACAACGTTGACAGTACAACTCACCTGTTTCTTCAGCTTTTTTTATAGAGCTAGCGGGTGTGTAACCAGCCTTTTCTTTATCTTCAGTTTGAATTTGGGCTCCACAGCCAATACAAAATAATTCTTCCATTAAATTCCTTTGTTAAAGGTCATTGGACCATATGCTTTTTCAATCTTTTTCCACATGCGACGCTCACGCCAACGATTAAACTTGGTTACCCAAGCATCTGATTGCACCAAGGGCTTAACCAAAATCGAGCGAATACCAGCTCGGTGGCTAGCTCTGATGTCAGTCATGAGCTGATCTCCCACCATAACGACCTCGTCACGGTTAAAGTGGTAACGCTCAATCGCTTCATTAATCCCTTTCGTAAAAGGTTTCATGGCACGACTCACGAAATCCACATGGAAATTGGCAACCGCACGTTCAACACGTTCATGTTTATTGTTAGAGACCACAACAACTGGAATGTCAGCCTCTGTCATCTCATCTAACCAAGCACGTAGCTCAGGAGTCCCATCAGGGTTATTCCAAGCAATCAAGGTATTATCCAAATCGACCAAGACAGCACGAATACCGTGTTCACGTAGTTGGTCAGGTTTCAAATCATAAACAGCCTCCACCATAAAATGGGGCCTGTAATCGTCTATACTCATTTTCTCTCCAAAATGTTAGTTTACCTCTTATTTTACCATATTTTTAAGGTTTATGTGTGGGACTTAAGTCCTATTTTTTAAGAACATCTTTGACATGAAGGTATCGAAAAAGAACCACAATCACTTGGGCTCTATCTTTATCTTTGAATTTTCTCTTGTTTTTTAAGGGCTACTAAATCCTTAAGCGAAATGAGGATAACAGCAAGAACAATTAAAATCATTCCAAGCACATCAATGGCAAAGAAGTGGTCACCCATGATTAAGACCGTTAAAATGACCGATGCCACTGGTTCTACCGATGCCAGAAGACTTCCTTTTACAGCGCCAACCATGGTTGTTCCCTTGAGGAAAACTGTATAAGCAAAAACTGTCCCGATGAAGACCAACCCAAAGAGTGCTAAAAGATTTCCACCAGTCAAGGGTAACTCATACTTCCAGGCTTGGATAGCAATTGGAAAGACTAGACCACCGAGTAACATTCCTAGACCGATGACAATCAGACTGCCCCACTTTTCAATAGCTTTAGCAGGCAGTAAGATATAGAGTGCATAGGTTACTGCCGAGAAGAGGCCCCAGCACAAGCCAATAGGTGTGATAGCCAACTCTGTCACCTGACCATGCGTGGCGATAATAAAGGTTCCCGCAATAGCCATGATAATCGCCACTAACTCTGAGACCGTTGGAAATCTGCGGTTCTTTGCACACAAAAAAGCCAGAATAAGGACTGGCGTGACATACTGTAAGACTGTCGCAGTTCCAGCGTTGGTGTACTGAATAGCACTGAGATAGGCATACTGATTCAAGACCAGACCAAAGAGAGCAAATAAGGCGATACTTACTAAGGTTTTCCTATCTTTAATGGCTTGTACTAATTTGTCTCGCTGCCTAAAAAAGACCGAAGCCGTTAGTAAGGTCCCAGCTAGAATCAAACGTAAACTCGTCAAAAGATTGACATTAACCCCATGAGCCATCAGGTATTGACCAGAAACCCCTGAGACTCCCCAGGCAATCCCAGCAGTTATGACCATCAGACTACCTTTAAGTTGTTTAGACATGTGTTTTCCTCGATTATGATAATGCCTATTTATTATAACATAGGGAGTTGTATGTCAGAGGATTACTTCAGAAAAATTAAACTGTTTTTCTTGAGGCATTTTCAAGCCACCAACCGACAATCCAGCCAAGGACTAAAAGATAATTCTCAAAAGCTCCAACAGCATTAACAGAGTGATGGTATTGAAGATAGCTAAGGAAATGATTGGTTCCAATACCTAGGCCTCCTAGAATCAAAGCAATCAGAACAGCTCTCAGATAAAACCAATCGTACTTGAGGTTAACGGCAAGGAGGATGACCAGAACCGCCACATTCCAAATACCAATCTCCCTCTGCCATCCAACTGAAATGCCATATCCTGAATGACTTCCCATATAGGTTGGGAAGAATAGCTGAAAAATAATAGCACCAGTCATGGCTAGGATGACAAGGATAAATAGGACTCTTAAGAATTTGTTCATAGGGTTGCTCCTGTTTAAAATATTCTTTATTGAATATCACTAGTATAACAAAAAAGACCTTAACAAACGTTAAGATCTTTAATCATAAATTAAGCTTCTTGTTCTTCTTTTAACAATTTCTTATCGTAAACACGGATGAATGGGAAGTAAACAAGGAAGGCAGCAACTGCACAGACAAGAGCAACCACAACCGCACGGAGGTCTGCAGTTCCTAAGAAGGCTCCGATTCCAACTGGCGTTGGCCATGGAACTTGTGCAATAACAGGATTAATCAAATGTAATGCATTAACAAAGTAGTAAATAGTAGCTGTAACCATTGGCGCCAAGATAAATGGAATTGCTAATGCTGGATTATAGATAATTGGCAAACCAAAAATCAAAGGTTCATTAATGTTGAACAATGCTGGAACAACTGAGGCACGTCCAATCGCTTTTAGTTGCTCTGACTTAGCAGCAAAAGCAATGTATAGACAAAGGCCAAGAGTTGCACCTGATCCACCAGCGATAACAAACATGTTAGAAAATTCACCAGCTACAGCATAGTGTCCACCAGCAGCATTTTCTGCCATGTTAGCAAGTGCGATCGGGTTAACGAAAGCAAAGATAATGTTCGCGCCATGAATCCCCACAATCCAGAGAAGTTGAGTTAAAAGATAAATAATCATTAATCCAATCCATGAGTTAGTTAGGTTAGCAACAAACCCAAATGGAATAGCAATAACTTTAAAGATGTCAGTTCCCAGCGCTACGAGTGCACCATTAATAAAGATAACTACAAATGCAACGACGAATCCTGGAATCAAGGCTGTAAATCCACGTGAAACTCCTTCTGGAACAGCTTCAGGCATTTTAATAACCCAATTACGTTTTACACATGTACGATAAATAAGGACTGTCACAATAGCCATGATAATAGCTGTGAAAATACCAGTAGTACCAAAGCGAGTAACTCCATTACCCATTGCCCAACCGTCAACAACGACTGCACCTTCTTTTAGGCTACCTACAGCCTTCATCATTCCACCGTCAAAAATGATTTGTGGAACTGTCATAATGAAAGCCATGAGCGCAAGAAGAGCACCGTTAAGAGGATTCATATTTAGTTCTTCTTCTTCTGCATAGATTTTGGTTAACTCATAAGCAAGTGAGAGAACAAAGTAAAGTGAGAGAGAACCCATAGTAGCATAGTTAGCAACCATGTATAGAGAAGTAAACTTATCAAATGAAGCTGAGAAAATATCAGCTACAATTGGCCAGAATGAGAAGGCTTGTGGCAAAATACTAAATACCAAGAACATTGAGCCAACAATAGTAAATGGTACAGCTGCCATACCTGCTGCCGTGATTGCACGTACAACTTTAAACTGAGCAAGTTTCCCCATTGGTCCCATGACATGATTTTCAAGGAAACCAAATAATCCGTTTTGTTGATCCATAATCGGACCTCCTTAATAATAATTATAAATTTATTTCAATAGTTATCCTTTTTCAAGGTGCTATAAGGTCACAGAACTCTTTTCTAACTGGATAAAGCGTTGATAAGCCTTATCTTTACGTTCATATATTTCTTGAATTCTTTTAAGATTTAACAAGCATAGGCCAAAACCTAGTAAAAGAATAACGAAAACGAAGAAACGTGCAGCTTGATTATTTTCAAAAATTGGGAAAAGAGTTGTGAACAAACTCGTCCAAGTTAGAACAAGTAGTCCCATCTGAATAACTGCCTGTGAGCGAATAAACATCTGAGTCACCTTCAAACGTTCATCACGCTTGCCATACAATCGAAACTGCTCAACAGTAGCCAAAATCGCTAATACAATTAATGTAATAGGGAGAACAATAACAAAAGAAGGACGAATAAATTGATTCAAAAGCCAATAAATATTGCCAAAAAAGAAGAGTGCTATTGTATAACGTAGAAGAAGATAGCGATTAAAGAAAGTATTTTTTAATGCTGTCTCCCGACGTTGACGCTCGATTTCTAGTTGTTCTTTTTTTGTCATTGTCTTCCTCCTTGTTTAACTATATATGCTTAGCCAACCTTTCTATGAAGAACCAGCATTTCTTTTGCCACTTCCAATAGAGTCATTGTAGTCATTAAATGGTCTTGAGCATGCACCATAATAATTTCAATCTTGATTTCCACACCACTTGCATAGTCTTGCAAAAGTTTTGTTTGTGCATGGTGTGCTTCTAAAATTTCTTCATTTGAATGGTCTAACTTAGCTTCCGCTTCGTCAAAACGTCCTTCTCGCATATCAGCAAACGCTTCATGAATTTCTGTTCTAGCAGTGCCTGAATGAAGAATAATTTCAAAGGCTGCAACCTGTAGTTCTTCTTGATTCATATGAACCTCCTATGTTATTTTTTCAAAAATTGTAATAAAATCTTCAAAATCCTTGCAATTGATTAATTGCTTTTGTAAGTCATCATTTTCTGTTAAGGAAACTATTTTCTTCGTCACATCCTTCAACCCATCATTACCATATAATGATGGTGATAAAAGAAAAACAAGTTGAATATGTGAACTTTGATTATCCCAAGATATAGGTTCTTGACAGATAGCAACTGAGACTTTAACTTCTTTCCCCAATGGTCTAATGGGATGTGGAACTGCAACTCTTTGGGAAAAGACGACAGAACTTAAGTCCTCACGCTGTTTAATTTCGTAAAGTAAAGATTGTTTGAAATCATCTGATTCACCGACAGATAGACCTTCAGCCATTTCTTCCAATAGTCGTGTTTTATCGCATTTCGTCCATACAAAGAAGTTATCTTGACTAAAGTATTGTTTAAAATTATCGTCTTTAATCCGAGCTACTTCTGAACGATTTCCAATTCTCGAAACTTGCATCTGGTCCATAGCCTGACGGATCTGAGATATTTCTTCGGTTTTAAGAAAAACACTCACTGTAAAAACTGGTATCTGAAAGTAAAGGTTTGATAAATCAACAGCCGATACAATAAAATCAATACCGTCTATTTTTTCTTGGTTCAACTCATAGTAACCTATGACATCAACCACCTCTATACGATTCCCAAGCTCAGATTCAAGACGATTTTTAAGCATTTGAGCAGCTCCAAATCCTGTCGCACAAATCGCCAATACTGAAAATTTATGGTTTTCTTTTCGACGTTCGATAGCAGCCAAGAAATGAAGACAGACATAAACTATTTCATCGTCAGATATAGTAGCCTGTGAAAAAGCTTCCATATTTGCAAGAATTTCCTTGGTCATGAAGAATACATCACTATAATTCTGTTTAACCTCATCTACCAATGGATTACTAAGATTAATATGACTGGCTAAACGTACCTGTAAGGTCATCAAATGAGTTATAAGGCTCTCAATAAGCTGAAAATCCGAAGAAAAGTGATATATATCATCTAACCCTAAGGTTTTAAAGCTTTGGACCACCGAGTCTCTCAGTGCCTCTTTAGAAAACTCTGTTTGATTGTTTTGGGGAAACTGACTTTTAGCTAACAGATGTAGGGTAATATAATCAATCTCTTGAACTGGAAATTCCTGATTGGTTACACTACTGACTCTTGAAAGAATCCTCTTAGCAACCTGGCGTTCAATGTCATTGTCTACCATCTGACAGTCTAAGTTACTAATTTCAAAACCAGACTTGATACGACCTATTGCTAATGCTATATGAACAACTAAATTTTGTAAGACAAAATCCGATAACTTCAGATTAGCTTCCTGACATTCTTCTAAAACAATCTTTGCCAACTCCTCTAATGGAAGATTTTGGTCAAAAAAATTTGACTTCACATAAGTATGCAATGCTTTAAAAAACTGATTTTCCAAGAAATAACTCATAATAAAGCGACGTTTGTCACGTTCTTCACCAGAAACATAGACACCTTTATTCGCTCTACTCTCTATAGTTAAGCTATAGTCAGCTAGCATCTGGCGAATCTTTTTAAAATCATTAGATAAAGTTGATCGACTAACATATAGCTCCTCAACTAAATCATCAAAAAGAACCGGAACCTGTTCAAACAAGAGCTTATTTAAAATGAAGGCTAGACGATCATCACCTTGAGACATAGACGTTTTTGTACTATAATCGTTGCCTAATTCATAGATTAGACGAAAGGTTTGGCAAACTTCTTGACTTTCAAAAATTAGTCGATAGCCTTGTCCTTGTTTTGACACTAACCTAACACCTTGGAGATTTAAGGTTTGATCAATTGATTTCAAGTGATTACGTACAGTTCTATCCGAACAGGACAAGTATTCAGCAAGTTCCTTACTTGTAACATAACGTTCCCTGTGCTTTAACAAGAATTGAAGGATGCCTTTTTCTCTAGTATTTGACACTCTCATATCCTCCTAAAAATGATATTCTCACCTTCCATTATAGGATATTTTCACACCTTAAATTCTTTTTATTGAGCATAAGTCATATTATGAATCATTTATAATTTAGTTAATAGATAATATTAATCAAACCTTGTTATTAACATTATTTCTTTATCAAAGATTAGATGTTTTCTACAATTAAATTAGCCATTTTTTCAATTCCCATTGGAATTGGAATATAAGCTTGCGGTGGAATTTGAACAACTGGTTTTCCGACTTTAGCACCTGCTTCTTCAAACTGTTTAAAATACATTTTTGTTTGAGGACTTACAAGGTACAAATCAAACTCTGATGCTGCAATAGCTTTTCCGCCTTCAGTAGCACTAATAGCGTCAACCTCTATATCCTGACCTTTTCCCTTTAGAAACTCCGTTGTTTTCTTCGCCATGAGTGATGAAGACATTCCTGCCGCACAAATAATCAACGCTTTTGCCATAAGATTTTCTCCTTTAATCTAATCCCATCAAATTGATACCTGATTGGGTTATTTCTTATTTACACTTTAATTATAAAGTAAAGCGCTTACAATTACCATTGCTGATTTTTCCTCAACGATACGGAAAATAATTATTTGTACTTCAATTTATAAATCAAAATAATACCAGATAGCAAGAACGAAACACTATTAGCCAAAATCAAAGGTAAGTCACCAATATGAAGGCCATGGGCAAGCCACAAAGCAATACCAATAACCTGCATAACATACATCCCTAAGGCAATTGATTCAGTATCTTTTGTTTTTACCACACGCACAACTTGTGGTAAAAAGGCAAATGTTGTTAAAATTGCTGCAATGCTACCAATTATATTTATTCTCCTATGTTTACTAAAGAAGCTGGGAATACGCCCAGCTTCTTAATTTTATTCTACCGTTGCACCATTAGATGCAATAACTTCTTTATACCAATTAAATGATTTCTTCGGTGATCGTTCATAACTTCCCTGTCCATCATCATCTTTATCCACATAGATAAATCCGTAACGTTTCCTCATCTCACCGGTACCGGCTGAAACCAGGTCAATACAGCCCCAAGGTGTATAGCCCATTAAATCAACGCCATCTTCAACTACAGCTTTTTTCATTTCACGAATATGGGCACCTAGGTAATCAATTCGATAATCATCATGAACCATGCCATCTGCTTCAACTTGGTCTATGGCACCAAAACCATTTTCAACAATAAAAAGTGGTAGATGATAGTGATCAGTAAACCAGTTTAATGCATAACGTAAGCCCTCTGGGTCAATTTGCCACTCCCACTCAGATGCCTGAACATAATTATTTTTGACCAAATCTTCCGTTTCAAGATAATCGAAATGAGGATTATTCTCACGATGAGAATCGATAGCAAAAGACATATAGTAACTAAATCCAATATAGTCTACTGTTCCTCCAAGTAAATCCTCTTTATCTTGATCTGTAAAATCAACTGAAATTCCTTTACGTTCCCAATACTTGAGAATGTGTTCAGGATATTTACCAAAAACATGTACGTCAGTAAAGTAATAACGTTTTTGCATAGCCTTCATGGCCATTAAAATGTCTTTAGGATTACAAGTTGCAGGATAAATAGGACACATCGCAATCATACAACCAATTTGAAAGTCTGGATTGATTTCATGGCCAATTTTTACTGCTCGAGCAGAGGCTACTAACTCATAGTGTGCTGCTTGATACATAATAGCTTCTCGGTCGTCACCTTCCTCGTATACAATACCTGAGTTCGTAAATGGTGCAAAATCTTCCTGGTAATTGGCCTGATTGTTGATTTCATTGAAGGTCATCCAGTATTTAACTTTATCTTTATAACGTTTGAATACGACTTCTGCAAAGCGAACAAAGAAATCAATCAATTTGCGATTTTTCCACCCACCATATTCTGTAACCAAATGATAAGGCATCTCAAAATGGGATAAAGTAATTACAGGTTCAATTCCATGCTTCAAGCACTCATCAAAAAGATCATCATAAAACTGCAACCCTTCTTCATTGGGCTCTAATTCATCACCCTTTGGGAAAATACGTGTCCAAGCAATTGATGTTCGGAAGCACTTAAATCCCATTTCAGCAAAAAGCGCTATATCTCCTTTGTAACGATGGTAAAAATCTATGGCCTCATGATTTGGATAATATTTACCTTCCAAAACACCCGGTGTAATTTCACGGGCAACTCCATGGCGACCAGCTGTCATGACATCAGCAACACTGATACCCTTACCACCTTCTTGCCATCCACCTTCAAGTTGATGAGCAGCTACAGCACCACCCCACAAAAATCCATCTTTAAAAGTAGTCATCGTTTTTCCTCCTGACTTTGATACTTCTATTATAAACTTCACAAGCGACAATGAAAACGCATTCTTTTTCCATAATACTACGGAAAGTAACAGATTATTTTTTATTTGAAAACGTTTTATAAAAGGAGTATACTATGTCCCATAAGGAGGCAATATTATGAATTTCATACAGTTTTTAATTGCTTTTGCAGGACTTGTTGTTGGAGTTAGTGCTGTTGCTATGCTCTTCTGGTACTTAAGTAAGGCTTTAAAGAAAAACGTCATTGTACGTGACGATAACACCTTTACTATCGTTCATCTTAAGGAGCTAGATCAATACCCTGACTTACTTAAGAATACCGATTTTAAGAAAATGGGAGACTGGACAGCTCATGATAATGGACAGGAATTCCGAGGTACTTCTAATGTCTCTAAAGAAAAACTTCGCCAATGGATTATTGATAAATATCATTTAAAAGCTCATCAAGTTATTGTCACTGTTCCTGAAGAAATGAAGGTTGCTTCAGCTCTTCCTCATTTCTAAAGTCACTTAGTCTTTTTCAAAAACTCCTAACGAGTCGATTCGTAGGAGTTTTTGTATACCCTGCAAAGAAAAAACCAACCTTTCGGCTGGTTGTTTATCTATTACTCTTCTTTCAACTTAGCCAATTCTTGAGCAAGTAGCTTGAGGGCTACTTGTGGGTTGGCTTGGCCTTTGGTTGCTTTCATGAGGAAGCCGGTGAAGGCCTTGTCAGCGTTACGTTTACCTGACTTGAAGTCGGCTACGGCTGCTTCATTGTCTGCAAAGACTTGGTGGATGATTGGGATCAAGACTTCAGGATCTGAAATCTGTACCAAACCAGCTTTTTCAACGTATTCACGCGCACCGCCACCGTTTTTCGCCAAGTGAACGAAGACTTTCTTGGCAATCTTAGATGAAATGGTTCCATCTTCGATGATGGCAATCATTTCGACCAAGTTTTCTGGTGTCAACTTGATTTCTTCAAGCGTTTTGCCTTCTGCGTTCAAGAATTGCGCGACTTCACCTTGGAGCCAGTTAGACACTTGTTTGGCATCTCCACCAAGGGCTACAGCTGCTTCAAAGAAGTCAGAAGTAACTTTCGTCGCTGTCAATTGGTTGGCATCATAGTCAGACAAACCAAGCTCTGCCACGTAGCGAGCACGACGGTCTTTTGGAAACTCTGGCAACTCAGTACGCATTTCCTCAATCCACTCATCTGAGATCTCAAACAATGGAAGGTCTGGTTCTGGGAAGTAACGGTAATCCGCTGCTCCTTCTTTGACACGCATAAGGATAGTACTCTTGTTGGCTTCATCGTAACGGCGTGTTTCTTGACGAATGACACCACCTGAACGCAAGATTTTCGCTTGGCGTTGCACTTCGTATTCAAGACCTTTACGGACGTTTGAGAAAGAGTTCAAGTTTTTCAACTCAGTCTTGGTACCAAATTCCTCTTGACCATATGGGCGAAGGGAAATGTTGGCATCTACACGCATAGATCCTTCTTCCATCTTGACGTCTGAAATACCTGTGTACTGGATGACTTCTTTCAAAGCTGTCAAATAAGCGTAGGCTTCTTCTGGAGAACGCATGTCCGCTTCAGATACGATTTCAATCAATGGAACCCCTTGACGGTTAAGGTCTACGTAAGAGAATCCATCTGTTCCGTGCGTGTTCTTACCGGCATCTTCTTCCAAGTGGGCACGTTCAATCCCGATTTTCTTAGTTGAGCCGTCTTCCAATTGCACTTCAATCCAACCGTTGTAACCGATTGGCTCGTCAAATTGCGAAATTTGGTAGGCCTTTGGATTATCAGGGTAGAAATAGTTCTTACGGTCAAAGTGCATGTGCTGATGGATATCCATATTCAGCGCCAAAGCAGCCTTGATACCAGCATCTACAACACCCTTGTTCAAGACAGGAAGCACCCCTGGGAAAGACCAGTCAATCACATTGGTATTGGCATTTTGCTCGTTCCCAAAGTGGGCAGAGGTTGGTGAGAAAATTTTTGAGTTTGTATTCAATTCAACGTGGACTTCAAGTCCGATGACTGTTTCAAAATTCATTAATTGTCACCTCCGAAAATAAGGGGTTGTTGCTTGTGGTAATCCGTCGTTGCTTCAAAGGCAGCTGCAGCTTGGTAGATTGTTTCTTCAGAATACTTAGGACCAATCAACTGCAAACCAACTGGAAGACCTTGCGCAAAACCTGCAGGAATCGAAATCCCTGGAAGACCTGCCAAGTTGACTGGAATGGTCAAGAGGTCAGCCAGGTACATGGCAACCGGATCATGGTTGAGCGAATCCAAATCAAAGGCCACGCTTGGAGCTGTTGGACCAAGGATAAGGTCGTAATCCGCAAAGACTTTTTCGAAGTCTTGGATAATGAGGGTACGGACTTGACCAGCTTTCTTGTAGTAAGCATCGTAGTAACCAGATGACAAACTAAAGGTACCAAGCATGATACGGCGTTTGACCTCATCGCCAAAGCCTTGGCTACGAGTGTTCACGTAGATATCATCCAAGTTTTTAGCATCTTCCGCACGGAAACCATAGCGAATACCGTCGAAACGCTGCAAGTTTGAAGAAGCTTCAGATGAAGCGATGATGTAGTAAACGGCAACCCCGTATTTAGAGTGAGGCAAGCTGACTTCTTCGACAGTTGCTCCCAATTTTTCAAAGTGTTTGGCCGCATTAAGGATGGTTTCTTTGACTTCTGGGTCGATCCCTTCACCGAGGTATTCCTTAGGAAGGGCAATCTTCATCCCTTTAATGTCTTGACCAATCTTAGAAGTAAAGTCTGCTACACGAACAGGTGCAGAAGTTGAGTCCTTGGCATCTTCGCTGGCAATGACATTGAGCAATTGGGCATTTTCCTTAACCGTTGGTGAGAAAGTACCAATTTGGTCAAGTGAGCTACCAAAAGCAATGAGACCAAAGCGTGAAACTGTTCCATAAGTAGGTTTGAGACCAACAATCCCGTTAAAAGCAGCCGGTTGACGGATGGAACCACCTGTATCTGAACCAAGAGACAAACGGACTTGACCTGAAGCTACAGCTGCAGCAGAACCACTTGAAGATCCACCAGGCACCTTGCTGTGGTCCCAAGCGTTTTTAGTCGCGCCATAGTAAGATGTTTCACCAGATCCACCCATGGCAAATTCATCCATGTTGGTCTTCCCGATGACAATCATATCTTTGGCTTTGGCATTGGCAACAGCTGTCGCATCAAAGATTGGCTCGTAGTTATAGAGCATTTTTGATGCCGCAGTGGTCAAGATGCCATCTGTTGAGATATTGTCTTTGACTGCGAGTGGAATACCTGACAAGAGGTTGTCTGCATCGATTCCTTTTTCATCAATGGCCTTAGCTTGTGCAAGGGCAGCTTCTTCAGCCACCGTTACAAAGGCATTGACTGCTTCTTCACGCGCCTTGATATCATCAAGCGTCGCTTGTGTCAATTCCGTTGCCGAGATTTCCTTAGAGACAAGGAGGTCGTGCAACTCTTCAATGGTTTTATTGTTGAATGACATTAGGCATCTCCTCCATCTTCTAGGATAGCTGGTACCTTGATGTAGTAGTTATCTTTTTCAGGTACATTTTTAAACAAGCGGTCACGGTCAGTCCCTTTTTCAGCAACATCCGGACGCAATACGGTCTTGCGATCAGCCATGGTCGTTGTTGGGGCAACACCTGTTGTGTCCACTTCTTCCAACAATTCCACCATGTCGACAATTTTAGACAAGGTTGTCGCAAACTCAGCTGTCTCTTCTGGAGAGAATTTCAATTTTGAAAGATTGGCAACGTGGGTTACCTCTTCTTGCGTAATTTTCATCTTGCTTCCTTTCGTGAAATGATGATTTTTCAATACCCTCTATTTTACCATAATTTAGCCTATTTTGCTTGGAGGATAAAAAAACTGTAGTAACTTTTTTGTCACTACAGTTTACAGAGATAGAGCTTTTTCAAAACACTTATCGTATGGCTATCAAGAGCTTTCTCCAAGCCTCTAGAATTTCAGGTTTCAAATACTGTTTTGCCAGGTCATATGAAACTTGGTGCATAGACTCAAGATCACTCTCTAAGGCAAATACAATTTTATCCGCCATCTGAGAAACAAGCAGGTCCTCATCCATAGTCTCGCTATAAGTAACCAGATAGCCATTCTCACCATCTTTGATGAAGGTTGGATTGCCGTAACGGGCATCAAAACCAACCAGGGCTAAACCTGCTCCTACCGCTTCCATCAGGGTCAAACCAAAGGTCTCCCACTGAGAGGTAGTGACATAAAGTTCATACTGAGGGTAGACGTCACGCAAATCCGCATGTCCTCTAAGTTGGATGTAATCATTCGCCCCTAAAGTATCAATTAGATCTTGTAGATTCTCTTGCTCCCCACCTTTACCGTAGATGTCAAAGCGAAGGTTAGGCTCTTTTTGATGGGCAAGGGCAACGGCTCTTATAGCCAAATCCAAGCGTTTACGTGGGTCCAATCGCGAAGCCGTCATCAAACTAAGAGGCTTCCTCTGCTCCTCTGGAAAACTAAGCTTATCCAAATGTCCCACTGCTAGGGCATAAATAGCGGCGTCTGTGACACCTTGCTTTTGCAGGGTATTTTCTAAAACAGCCTTTTGTGCTTCAGTAGCTGTGATAAAGAAGTCAAAGCGTTGGGCGTACTTAAAGATGTAATAATACTCATAGTAGAGGTCACCATTTTCAAACTCATGCTCTGAATGAAAAACAAAACCTAGCTTTGCAGGTGAGTCCAGTTCATAAATCGGTCGCATAAATTCCATCAAGGAAGCCCTATCCAGCAACAAGGTATCCTCAGCTGTCAAAGGAAGCCTTGCTAGAAAACGACGCATGACCTCTGTCTTGGTCACTAAAATCTCAGTGCCCAGCCTATATAACCAACTGGCTCCTTGCTTGAGTTCTTCAAAGGCAATGCGACCATCTTTATTATGATAACTTCTTCGGATGATGATGCCTTTTTCAAAGTATTCTGTGACTAATTTACTTGTTCCATACCACTCACGCTTCAATAGCATACCATTGACGTGGTAGTCTACATACCGCACACTACCCTTTTGGTAGGAATCCATCTTGAAGACTAAAGAGGTCCCATCAGAACAGGCATATACAGACTCTATTTCGCTTTGGCTCTTCAAGTCTAGACGTGTCAACTTAAATTTTTGCTGCAGGGCCCCCACTGTCAAAGATGGGATATGACTGCCTTGATCTGTAAAGCTAAGATAGGCATGGAGGAGTTCTTCGTAGCGGTGCCCCAAAGAAAGATAATAATCTAATTTATAGGGTTGTGGCCATGTCGTAAAGACGAATTTAGCTGGCTTATTTAATTCACGTAGCATCAAAGCTCTAGACGCCTGAGCCACATCGACACCATTAGGTTCATAGCCCACCAATAGGTTAAAGGTGTAAATCGTCATCTTTTTCCCCCTCCATTCTAGTAAAGAAAGCTAAGATTTCTTCCCTCTCAGCGAGTTTCAAAACCTCTTTCTGACTTTCAAGAGCCTTAGGGTAAAACTCTGCTTGCTGTATAAGTTGTCGGAACCCCTGCTCTAGTTCCTCTAAGGAAGTATAGACCGTTGGTAAGTCCTTATAGTAGTGACGATGAACCGTTGATTCTAAGCCAAAAAGCAACTGCCCATTTTCAATCGCATCCAAAGTTACATCAGACACTTCACTTCCATAATTCAAGTCTAAATAAATGAAACAATTCCTTAGTAGCTCTTGATATTTCTCCTGACGAATTCCTGGATAAAGATGGACATTTCTCTTATCTTCGAGACAAGTCAACTTTGGTCCCATACTAGTTTGAGCTCCGATATGAAAGTCAATATCCGGGAAAGCATCAACTAAGTCAGCTAGGCCCTCAATATTTTCAGAAGCAGTCATCACCATGGCTTGAGGAGCAAAGGTTTTAATCTCTCTCTGTTCCGCACCAGCTAAATAAATCATGCCTGACTTACGTTCCTCTTGAGGATAATAATTAGTAATCAAAACATGATTCACTTGATTTTGAATAAACTCAAGACCATCATGACTGTCGGAACAGTAGACCAAGCCACCAGAGTTCAGGGTCTGCAAGACTGGGATTAGATTGGAATCCATACAGATGATAGCTTCGTCTGACTTGAGGACCTGAGCCAAAACAGACTTGGTCAATTCTTCCCTACCTGAGAATATCCTATCTCTTCCTTCAGCGCCCTGATCAATCAGGTAACCATCTTGAATATAGTGAAGCAAGACCTCTTCTTGGTTACGATTAAAGTAAATATCCATCATGCCTTGCCCCTGATCATCCAGAAGACGCTGTTTGGTCCGCCAACCATAGCGATTATAGTCGTCTATCGCAAGGACTTTTTCCCCTTGTCCAAACCATTGGACTTGTTTGACCGTACGTTCTTTAAGATTTTCACGAAAAATGATACTGGCACGACGGTCTTGACCATCAAAAATATAGGTTGTAATCCCTAAAGTCCACAACTCCCAATAAAGGGGAACAGACAAATCATTAAAGAAGAGAGGTTTGCCTTGATAATCTTCTTCAGAGGAATAAATAAATGATGATGCTAAACTAATGGTATTCTCATCAAAATCGGTTTCGAAATTCGGGTAAAAGACACGAGACTGAATACCAAAGGAATCTAGTAATCTTCTCAGTTTTTCGGTTGCCTGACTGGGTTCTTGTGCAATAATTAGCATACTTATCCTTTCTGACTGCTTTAAGCAATAAATAGCCTAACCCTCAACCTTTATTGCTCCAAAAATCTCAAGTTAACCTGCGCCGTCTTATAGGTCTCAGTATCTTGAAGATTAGCTTCTTCCATCTTTTCAATCGCCCGTTTTAGACGCGTCTTATAAATATAACGGTGCCAGGTCAAATCATAGCCCAACATACCTAGCAAAGCTAGTTTTTCATTCTTAGCTTCCATCTCATCTAAAACACGCTTCTCAGTCCAGACCTGTGACAGCGTATCCTTACGACCCACTCGGTACCAGTAGATACATTTCTCAGTATGAACCACACGATTGGCCTTTAACAAGAGTTTGTACATCAGGAAATTATCTTCAACATTTTTACCGACAGGAAAACGAAGGTCCTCGAATAAGGAAATCTTGTAGAGTTTCATCATGGCACATGCCCAAGCCATATCTCGTGTCTCTTGAATGGCATCCTGATTTATGATGTCTCTTCCTTCATAGAGGGTTTCAGAATAATCGTTCTCCGTTACCTTAATCAAAAACTTACTTGTACTCTCATTGAACAAGTTATAGTTGGCAATAGAAACATCTGCTTCATACTTTTTAAGCTGAGTGTATAAGGTCTCCACATAATCCTCTGTTACCCAGTCATCTGGGTCTACAAAAGTGATGTAATCACCTGTGGCTAGGTCAATCCCTGTATTTCGAGCTGCAGATAAGCCCCCATTAACTTGTCGCACATAGCGAATACGTTGGTCTCGCTTGAAAAATTCCTTGCAAATCTCCTCTGAATTGTCAGGAGAACCATCATTGACAAGAATGATTTCAAGGTTTGGATAAGTCTGATTCACTATCGTTTCCAAACACTGCTTCAGGTAAGCTTCCACATTATAAATGGGAATCACAATACTCACTACTTCTTTATTTTCCATGGTCTATCTCTCAATCGTATCTATATAGTCTCGAACTACCTCTACCATTTGGTCTACTTGGTCATTCTTGAACACTTGATTTTTTCCAGTGTGGTCATGATTGGTCCCTTCAAAAGAGAAAATTGGAAGCCCCAACTGATGAATCGTTTCTGTGATATGATCAACCTCGTCAAATGGGTTGATATCCAAATAAAAATCTATTTTTTCCAAAACCTTTCGACTGGTCAATGGATCAAAGGATGGATAGAGAATAAGGTTTGGATACTGCTCCAATTTCACCAAATTAAACCCGAAATGAGAATGAGCCAAAACATGAAAAGCTACATCTGGAAGAGCCTGCAGTAAATGTTCCAATTCAAAGATGTCTGCCGTATTAGTATAAATAGCCGTATGGTAAGGAAAATCACCTACCATATCACTAAAGCTAAGCTTTAAGGATGGCTTTCTCAATAAGATGTCTTCCCAAGATAGGGCATAATAAAACCACCAAATATCTCTGAAACGGTTGAAACGCTTAGAGGTCCAAGGTTTATTGTGAGAGGTGTAATGAATAACCGCTGGCACCCCTTTAAAAACATCATACCAATCCAAGTCCCCATATCTGTACTGATCCTTGTCAGAGCCTACTTGGAGATTATAAGTCCATGGAAGTTGGTGCCAGGCGTCTTTAAAATAAAGATTCAAAATCCCTTGATCGCCATAAACATTTTGATGATGTTCCTTAGTTAATTCAAAAAGAGACTCTGTCACCTTGTGTTGTCGCCACCAATCGATGTCAATAATCATCAAACCAGCATTAAAACCTTCTGTCGTCGTCGGACGATCCACTACCGCTCCAATGCCAAATTCGTTTAAATCTACTTCAAAAAGTGGTGACAAATCCTGCGTAAAAATCATATCACAATCCAAATAGAGAACACGATCTTCTTGAACAAACTCAGGAATCGCATAACGGAAAAAAGTCGCATAATGAATATGCGCACTTGGAAGCGAAAATTGTTTAAAGCTTTCTGCAGACACACGACAATTAAGAATTTCAGAATCAATAGCTTCTAAACGACGATTCATCAGCGTAAACCATTCTGTTGGTAAATTCTCATTTAGCACATAAATTTTCCACTGCCCTTTATGTGCACACAAAGATTTAAGAGCTACCTCTAACTTTTCCATATAGGATAGCTCAGCTACAAATACAACTGATTTTTTACCCATGTTTTCTTCCTCTCAAACTCTAACAAGAATATCATTTTTTAGAAAACATTACAATTTCTATCCCTTACAAAAAAAGCCAACCCTAAGGCTGACTTTAAATGGAGATCAATTTTCTCTTAGTGCTCCTTATATGCGTAAAACAGGATTCAGACTAGCACATAGCTTAGAACACCCAACACCTCTCAACTCATAGATGTCATTAGTCGAGAACTCACACCCTATTCTACAGAGGCACCGTTACTTGCGATAACTTCTTTGTACCAGTTAAATGATTTCTTCTTAGAGCGTTTAAGACTACCATTACCATCGTTATCTCGGTCCACATAGATGAAGCCATAACGTTTCTTCATTTCACCAGTTCCAGCAGAAACAAGGTCGATACAGCCCCAGGTTGTGTAGCCCCAAAGCTCTACACCATCTTCATTAATAGCATCACGCATAGCCTTGATGTGGGCTGCCAAGTAGTCGATACGATAATCGTCTTCAACATAGCCATTTTCATCTGGCGTATCCACAGCACCAAGACCATTCTCAACGATAAACATTGGTTTTTGGTAACGATCCCAAATAGCATTGAGGGTAATACGAAGGCCTAGTGGGTCAATTTGCCAGCCCCACTCTGAAGCTTCCAAATAGGGATTTTTAATAGAGGCAAAGATATTTCCAGCAGTCTTTTCATTAACTTCTGGATCACCTGAAGCCACACGACTTGCATAGTAAGAGAAGGAAATAAAATCAACAGTATGCTCTTTAAGAAGGGCCAAATCTTCTTCCGTCATCTCAAGCTCAATGCCATCACGTTCCCACTGTTTCTTAGCATAATTTGGATACTCTCCACGAGCTTGAACATCAGTAAAGAAATAGCTACTACGGTCTTCTTGCATAGCTGCCCAGTAGTCACGTGGATGGGCTGTATTTGGATAATATTGACCTGCTGCCAACATACAACCGACCTTATTTTCAGGGTCAATCTCATGAGCCAATTTCGTCACCATAGCTGAGGCTACCAACTCATGGTGAGCAGCCTGATATTTAACCTGCTCCTCATTCTCACCCTCTTCAAAGCAGAGTCCTGCTCCCATAAATGGGGCATGGAGAATCATGTTGATTTCATTGAAAGTGAGCCAGTATTTAACCAAACCTTTAAAGCGTGTGAAAAGGGTACGGCAAAGATTTTCATAGAAGCCAAGCATCTTACGATTACGCCATCCTCCATACTCGGTAATCAAGTGCATTGGACAATCAAAGTGTGTGATCGTCACCAAAGGTTCAATGCCATGCTTGTGACATTCCTTGAAGAGGTCCTCGTAAAAGGCAAGCCCAGCTTCATTTGGCTCAGCCTCATCACCCTTAGGAAAAATACGTGACCAAGCAATAGAAAGACGATAGGTCTTAAAGCCCATTTCACCAAAGAGAGCAATATCTTCCTTGTAACGGTGGTACATATCGATACTTTCCTTGGCCGGATAAAAATAACCATCCTCAAAATCAAACATCTTGCGACGTCCAGTGATAATGGAAAGGCGATCCTCACCAATTGGCACCACGTCAACATTGGCTAAACCACGCCCATCAGCATCATAGGCCCCCTCACATTGGTTGGCTGCTGTCGCTCCGCCCCACAAAAATCCATCAGGAAAAGTCATTTTTTTAGTCATTGTTCTACCTCTTTATGATTCAAGATTATTTCAGTAATAGTATATACTAATCTGGAATCGTTTTCTTATAGTAAACTACGAAAAACTGATACTATCCTATGATTTTAGACAAAAAACGAGAGTAGGATGTATTCCCACTCTCAATCATAAATCTTCTTACTCCACAATTGTTGCTCCAAGCACATTCTTAAAATGCCCGATAGCAAAGTCATGAGCTTCAGGCGTCAAGGAGGCTGTTGCACTCTCTACGACCTCGATATCATAGCCTAAATTATAAGCATCAATAGCCGTATGTAACACACAAATATCTGTTAAAACTCCCGTCAAAACAACTGTCGTCACACGACGCTCACGCAAACGAATATCCAAATCTGTTCCTGAAAAAGCCGAATAGTGACGTTTGTCCATCCAAAAGACACGATGATCATCCTTGATGGCATCATATACACTAGCTAACTTACCATAAAGTTCTCGCCCAGATGTCCCTGCAATATTGTGAGGTGGAAAGAGTTTAGTCTCAGGATGGAAGGTATCTCCTTCATCATGTCGATCCATGGCAACAAAGATATAATCCCCATTGTCATAGGCTTCTTGAGTTACCTGAGCAATGCGGTCTTCAATGGCTTGGGCAGGCTTTCCAGCCGTCAACTTCCCATCATCTGCCACAAAATCATAAGAGTAATCAATTGATATCAATGCCTTTGTCATATTACTTTCTCCTTTAAAAAAAGTGGGGCAAGTTCCTCCTACCTCACTTTCTTTCAGTATTCTTCTTATTCGTATTCTTTCAATTTATCGTAGATACCTTCGTTAAGGACTTTAAGATAAGTCCCTTTCATACCGAGTGAACGGCTCTCAATAATACCAGCTGATTCCAACTTACGAAGGGCATTAACGATAACTGAACGTGTAATTCCGATACGGTCAGCGATAACAGACGCTGTCAAGCGACCTTCCAAACCGTCCAACTCATTCAAGATAGCTGATACTGCCTTGATTTCTGAGTAAGACAAGGTATTGATAGCCATGTTAATAGCTGTTTGTTTACGAATTGTTTCTTCCAAGTTCTCTGTTTGAAGATTCAACAACTGCAACCCAACTACTGTAGAGGCAATCTCAACCAAGATAAGATCTTCATCTACAAAGTCATGATCGTTACGCCAAATGATGAAAGAACCAAGACGCATACCACCACCATAGATAGGGGCAATTGTAGTCAAACCATCTGGGAAGTCGTCTTTTGATTCCACAGGGAAAATGGTCAAGTCACTGTCAATACCAATGTTTTCTTGAGTGTCATAAACACGGCTGATACCACGTGTGTATTCTTCTGGAAGTTGTTTGGCTTCAAAAAACTCTTCCACACGATCATTGTTGGTTTTGTACTTCATGGCAAAACCAAGGAGAGCACCACCACCATTAACGATAGCAGCGTTACAATCAATGATATCCGCCAATTGAGCAGCCATATTGTTATATGGAAGATCTCCTTCCAAGCTGTCTACTGAGCGTTGCAAGATAGATGTAATTTTACGTGTTTTAGCCAGCAAATTTGCCATATTTATTGTCTTCACTTTCTATTGTAATCATAATAATATCAAGCCTTGTACTAATCTTCTGCGTCAAGACCTACTAGCCCTATCATTATAGCACACTTAACCCAGAAATTGCAAACAATTGTCTGAAAATTATTTATTATTTTACTATTCATTATATTATGTATATTATGGCATTTTTAGGAAAAACGTTCGGATTTTACTCAAATACATCCCCTTTTTAGAGACAATAAAAACTGGACAAGCCTTTTTGTCCAGTTTTTTAAGAAATTAACGCTTGTAATATGACAAGACTCGTTCGATTTTGTTACCGAGATCAGCCAACTCTTCAACACGAGGAAGGTAGACAATACGGAAGTGATCTGGTTCATTCCAGTTAAAGCCTTTACCTGGAACTAGGAGAACCTTCTCCTTCTTCAAGAGACGAAGACAGAATTCTTCATCATCTTCAATATCATACATGTTACGGTCAATCCTAGGGAAGATGTAAAGCCCTGCATCTGGCTTAACAGCTGATAGCCCTGGAATAGCGTTTACGGTATTCGTGATAAACTCACGTTGTTCATAGATACGCCCACCAGGAATCAAGAGCTCATCAACGGATTGGTAGCCACCAAGTGAAGTCTGAATAACGTGTTGAGAGAGCACGTTGGCACAGAGACGCATGTTAGCCAACATATTAAGCCCTTCAATATAGCCTTTGACATTCTTTTTAGGTCCAGAGAGAACCATCCAACCCACACGGAAACCACAGATGCGGTGAGACTTAGAAAGACCATTCATAGACACGCAGAAGACATCTGGTGCAAGACTAGCGATTGCAGTATGTTTCTTACCATCCATAACCAAGCGGTCATAAATCTCATCCGCAAAGATAATCAAATCATTTTGTCGAGCAATATCCACAATCTGTTCAAGAACATCCTTAGGATAGAGCGAACCTGTAGGATTATTGGGATTGATGACTACAATTGCCTTAGTATTTGATGTAATCTTTGATTTGATATCATCAATATCTGGATACCAGTTAGATTTTTCATCACATACATAGTGTACGGCATTACCGCCTGCTAGACTGACACAGGCTGTCCAAAGAGGATAATCTGGCATTGGGACCAAGACCTCATCTCCATCATCAAGCAAGGCCTGCATAGATATGGAAATCATCTCTGAAACACCATTACCAATATAAATATCATCAATATCTACATTTGGGAATCCCTTTAACTGGCAATACTGCATAATCGCCTTACGAGCTGAGAAAATCCCTTTACTATCCGAATACCCTTCACTGTTACGAACATTCATAATTAAATCACGAATGACTTCATCTGGTGCTGTAAAGCCAAATTCCGCAGGATTTCCCGTATTAAGACGAAGAATCTTTTCACCGTTAGCAATCATACGGTTGGCTTCATCCAAAACTGGTCCACGAATATCATAGGCAACGTGTTCCAACTTTGATGATTTATCAAATGTTTTCATAAGTTAATCCTTTCAAAAGATACTAAAAGCAGATACATCTAGTAGAAAATAAGAAAATTCAACACCTGATGGGGATTTCCACTTTTATTGACACCAACTTTATTTAGGCTCAGCCATTTGGTATCATTTCTGAAGACTTGTCTTCCTATTGTTTAATTATCATGTTTCTTACGAAGCTAATAACAGATTGTATTATACCTCTTTTTCATGCAATCTTCAATTTTTAGATAATACTGAAATCTTCACATTACTACGGACATCCTAAAGTAAGCAGTCAAAAAAAGATTTCAGAAAATCTATAACAACGCTTTCATTTTTTAGATTAAAGGAGTATAATAAAGCTAAAGATAGGAGGTAGAGCTTATGTCTCAACAATATGAACGTATTATGGTAGCTATCGACGGTTCTTACGAATCAGAACTGGCCTTTATTAAAGGTGTGCACGTTGCAAAACGTAATAATGCTCAGTTACTATTGGTACACGTTATCGATACACGCGCCCTTCAAAGCGTTGCGACTTTCGACTCTTATATCTATGAAAAACTAGAAGACGAAGCTAAAGCTGTTTTGGCTGACTTTGAACGCCAAGCCAGAGAAGCTGGTTTAACCAAGATTCGCAAAGTTATTGAGTTCGGTAATCCTAAGAGCCTCTTGGCTGTTGATATCCCTGATAAGGAAAATGTTGACCTTATTATGGTTGGTGCCACTGGTCTCAATACTTTTGAACGCTTGCTTATTGGTTCATCTTCTGAATACATTCTCCGTCACGCAAAAGTTGACTTGCTCATTGTTCGTGACTCTGAAAAAACACTTTAGTCACCTCTCACAAGCACCTCTGGTGCTTTTTTCATATGAAAAAGAACCGAGATTTTAACTCTCAGTTCTTTTTTTGTTCTATTTTTCAGACTTTGCTGATTCAGACATCACTTCTGACTCTGAAGTTGACTGGCTTTCTTCGACCAAGTCTTCACTAGCAGATTGACTTGAGGCACCTGCTTGCTCCAAAGCAAGGCTAGTTGAAAGGCTCTCACGCTCTGCTTCCTGACTAAGGCTAGCTTCAACAATCATGAGTTCCTTTTGACGTTCTGTTTCACGAAGGTATTCACGTTCTTCTAGCTCTTCCTGGCGACGTCTTTCCTGCTCAAGTCTTTGAGCTTTTTGACGCTCACGCTTAGCATGACGTTTTTGCGTCTCATCAATCAAGACTTTAGTGTTGTCTTTAATATGCATCCACTTAATAAGACGAACCAAGAGTCTCCATAGGAAAACAATTATCGATTCTGCGAATAGAAGAATCTCAACCAGAATAACACCTAGCAAGCTCCAAGCCATGAAGAGTGTAATCAATAATTGCGTGAAAATCTTCTTCAAGTCACCCAAATGATTGTTGTGAATATTAAGAGTCTCAAGGAAAAGATCTAAAATTCCTTGCAAGAGGTGTGATTTAACAGATTTGTCTCCCTCTAAGCTCAAGTCCGTTTGAACTTCTGCTGGAGTAACAACGGTCAAGTCCCCATCTTGGTAGACATCAATACGGTCTCCTAATTTTATATCAAAATCAAAAAGCTTGCGATCTATTTTCTTAAGTCGCCCGTCAGGATGACTGAGATAAACAAAGTCATCATCAAATTTTAAAATACGAAACATAATTTACCTGCTCTTTATTGCTCCTTAAATAATAGCAAAGTTAAAAAGCCCTTGTCAAGAGCTTCTTTTTCAATCCAAGGTTTTAACACCGATACGATTTTTATACTCTTGATACGTTTCAGTGTGCATGAGAGCTTTGGCATTTTTGACCCGATCTGCTGTTGGTGGTTTGACCCCTTCCAAAGGATATGGAATACCGAGCTCACGCCATTTGAACTCACCCATTGTATGGTAGGGAAGGATTTCAAATTTATCAACATTTTTCAAGGTCTTTACAAACTCGCCGAGCTTAATCAAGTGTTCGTCAAAGTCTGTCAAACCAGGTACCAAGACATGGCGAATCCAGACTGGAACTTGTTTATCAGACAGATATTGAGCAAATTCCAAGATATTCTTATTAGGTTGACGGGTCACAAACTTGTGTTGTTCAGGATCAATCTCTTTGATATCCAGTAGAACCAAGTCAGTTACAGCCAAAAGTTTGTCAACAACTTCATGATACTCAGGAGTATTGCGGTAAGCAAACCCACAAGTATCAAGCGTACAGTGAATTCCTAGCTTCTTAGCCTCTGTAAAGAGGGCAGTGACAAAATCAATCTGAAGCATGGCCTCACCACCTGATACAGTGATACCACCATGCTCACCCCAGAAATGACGGAAACGAAGAGCCTCATCTAAGACATCTTCAACCGTACGTTCAACAGCCTTATTTGACTCCATAGCCCAAGTATCTGGATTATGACAATATTGGCAACGCATCTTACAGCCTTGCATGAAAACAATAAAACGGATACCCGGACCATCTACGGATCCAAAACTTTCGGTTGAATGAACAAGTCCAGTCACCTGACTGTAATCAATTTCTGCCATGGCAGCCTCCTTGTAAACGCTTTTTACATGTTTTTATTATACCTCTTTTATCGGAAACATGCTCCATATCTGCCTGAATTCAAGCAAAGGTTATACTATAATACATCTAAAATTAAATGATATCTATACTATACCAGAAGAAAAACAAAAAAACTGGAAAAATCCAGTCTTTTATCATCTATATTATTAGGCACGTTTCTTAAGACCCAAAAAGGCTGCAACAGCAAGGAAGAATGTTCCTGCCAATGTCAAGATTACTGTTGATGCTTCACCAGTCTTAGGAAGTGTAACTTCCTTACCTTTAGCATCTTTACCAGTCAATGTACCGTCAGCATTCACTTTGAATCCTACTGCTTCAGGAGCGACGACACTTGTTGTACCATCAGTGTTAGCGATGACAATTTGGCTGTTTTGTGTAGACACAATTGTTTGACCAGCTGCAGTGACAACTGGAGCTGTTGGCGTTACGGTAACAACAGGTTGTCCATTAACGTTCACTGCTGGAGTTTCAGGAGTTTGTGCTGCTTCACTTGTCCCTTTATCAGTTGGTGAGGCCGGTTCTTCTGTCTTATCGGCTGGTTTCTCAGTTGGTTTATCAGCTGGTGTTGTAGATGAATCAGCTGTTGGAGCCGGTGTCGCAGGTGTTTCTGGAGTTGCTGGTGTTGTTGGTTCAGCTGGTACTTCAGGAGCTGTAGGTGTTGTTGGCGTTGCCGCACCTGTGTTTGAATCATTGCTACGAGCCAAGTCACCATCACTTGGGGCTGTTGAAGGACCTGTTGCTGCACGATCTGTCGTTGGTTGTGTAAGAACAGCATCATTTGTCGCAATACCGTCGTCCGCAAAAGAAGTTACTGGTACAAAAGCTCCTAGGGTAAGGGTGAGTAAAAGCAAGCTACTATATATAGATTTTTTAGAAGCCATTAAGATTCTCCTTTTTTTCATTTATCAGTTAATTTATATTCTACCATAAAAAAGTAATAAAAGACTGTTTTAATTAAAATCTTATTTATTTTTATTCTAAATCTATCAATACGCTAAAATATGTTAGAGTATCTCCAAAATTATAGTTCCTTTTATGACAAAGTCTAGCAGTTTGGATAGGTAAAAAAGGCTTTATAACGTACTTTATAGGCATTTTCTAATCTTATTATTTTGATAAGCGGATATTCCAAGATAGATAAGAAAAAGAACTTTCACTCATAATGAGAGAAAGTGCCTAATTAGTAAATAGTCGCTTTTAAGTTTCAATATTTTCTAATAAAAACATGTAGAAAACTATTCTTCTGCCTCTTCTGGAGCTGCCGTGATGATTACCTTAAGTTTGGTTACGCGACCATCCTTAACCTTATCATTGATAAATTCGAGGTGTTTGTCCTTGTTGATAACTGCATAGTGTTCCTTAACTTCTTGAGTTGGGATGGCCCCCACACCAGTCAAATAATAACCTGCGATAGTATCAACGTCATCACTCTCAAGTTCTGTATCAAAATGTTCATTGAAGTCATTAAGAGTCATAGCTCCTTCGACAATATAAGTATTCTCACCAATTTCACGAACTTCCACACTAGTTTTATCTGTTTCGTCGTCAATCTCACCAACGATTTCTTCCAAAAGGTCCTCGAAGGTAACAAGACCAGCAACACCGCCGTATTCATCAAGCAAGATAGCCATCTGATTATTGGTGTTACGAAAGGCCGCCAAGAGATCATCTACGAAGATAGTCTCTGGAACAAAGAGAGGTTCGTTCATGATTCGACGAAGTTTGATATTTTCAAAACCAAGTTCAAAACCTGCTTTTAGAAGGTTTTTAGTATGAATGACACCGATAATCTTATCCTTGTCATCCTCGTAAACTGGGATACGAGAGAAACTTTCCTTGAGAATAGCTTGGATATTTTCTTGAGTATTGTCTTCGATATCAATCATGAAAGCATCGGTACGAGGGACCATAACCTCACGTGCCATCAATTCATCAAGAGAGAAAATCCCCTGGAGCATTTCAATTTCTTCAGCCTCAAGTGTATCTTCACTCTTGGCCAACATGTACTCAATCTCATCCCGAGTCATCTGCTCATCCGCATCATCAAAGGTCATAGGCGTCAAATGAGACACAAGATTTGTCGATGCTGAAAGAATCCAAACAAAGGGACTAACAATCTTACCAGTAACAATAATAACTGGTGCTGAGTAGATGGCTAGATTTTCCTTGAGGTTCATAGCAATACGTTTAGGATAAAGTTCCCCAAAAACAATCGAGATATAGGTCAAGACAACCAAAGAAATCATGCTACCTGCTGTCTTAGCCCAGGCTGCATGACCAAACCAAGTCGCTATCACTGCACCTAGTGAAGCGGAGAGACTAGCCCCTTGTAAGAGACTGATAAAGGTAATACCAACTTGAATGGTTGATAAGAAGTTATTTGGATTTTCAAGAACCTTGAGCAGGCGAATAAATTTCTTGTCGCCTTCTTCAGCCTTTTGTTCCACACGTGAACGGTTTAGTGATACTAAAGCCATCTCTGATGCTGAGAAAAATGCCGTAAGCAAGGTTAATATTAGTAATAAAATAGATTGAAATAATAAGGACTGACCACTGGAGTCTTCCATTTTTTCTTCTCCTCTAAAAAAATTCTGACTTCCATTATATCACAATTTCCCAATATAGGTTCCTATTTTATGCTATAATTAGAGTAATTTATCATCGAAGGAGAGACTTATGTCACTTATACGCTTAGAAAATGTCAGCTTGGCCCGCCAAGGAAAAACACTTTTGTCTGGCCTTAACTGGACAGTTGAAAAAGGTCAAACTTGGGCTATCCTGGGACTTAACGGTGCTGGAAAATCAACTCTCTTACGTTTGTTGACAGCTGAATTCTTCCCTTCTGAGGGAAAGGCTGAGATACTAGGCTACACCTTTGGGAATGGAGACATCACAGGTCTTCGTCAACATATCGGTATCGTCAGCTCCTTCATCACTGAGCGTCTTCCTCAACATATGACAGCTGAAAAAATCGTCCTTACTGGTAAATACAAGAGCTCAATCCTCTACAAGGCATATGGGGATAAGGAGTTGCAAGAAGCCAAGGACATGCTGACCTCACTTGGTGCTGGAGATTTGATAGGTCGTAAATACCATGGCCTGTCTCAAGGAGAAAAACAAATTTGTTTGATTGCTCGCAGTCTCATGGAAGATCCTGACATCATTATCCTTGACGAAGCGACTGTTGGCTTGGACCTATTTGCCCGCGAAAAACTCTTACGTCAGATTGACCGTATCACCTCGCTTCCACATGCTCCATTGGTTCTTTACGTCACCCACCACGCTGAAGAGATTACTGAAAAAATGGACCACATTCTCCTACTCCGTCAGGGAAGAATCGTGGCACAAGGACCAAAAAACGATATTATCACACCGGAAGTTCTAGCTGACTTCTACCAAAATCCTGTTCAAATTATCCCAATCGACGACCATCGTTTTTACATTAACCCTCTTTTATAGAGACAAGTCATAAATTAACTTGATTTAGAGCCAATTCTAAAACAACATCAAAACAACAAGTCCCCCAGATAATGTCTAGGGGACTTGTTCTTTTATCACTACTCCTCTTTTATTTTCGATACGCCGTACAAAATTAAGGCTGGAACGATGAGCTGTTCTATAGAGCTTCTTGCAACTAAAATAAATAACATAGCAACTATATATAGACGGTTTTTGTCAGCAGTTCTTATGGCATTTGGAAGCATCACAGTAGGAATAATAATTAATGGAATCATCACGATGAAGTACATAAACCAACCGATACCTGCTAAGGGATTGGTTTCATCAGTAGGATAATTGAAAACTGCAATTATATTAAAAACTAAATTCCTCAAGGATAGAATAAAAGCTGTCCAAAGCCAAGGAGAATGAAGACTTTGAGGATTTGGTTGTCTTTGGCTCTCCGCATAATCATAAACCTTACGCTTTTCAATGACTGGTTTGGTTCTTTTCTCCACCAGCAGATCATCTTCACTCAACTCAAACCCATACTTCTTCTGCCATTTTTCAACTAGTGTGGAAGTGTTGCCGTTTGTACGATAGACAAGATAGGATGATACTACTAGTAGAAAAAGAGAGACATCAGTAATGATATGGTCAACCAAGAAACCATAAACCAACTCAAGTAAACTAGTAACTATGATAAGGATTGAAGAAATTCTTAATTTCTTTTGGTTTTCTTCAGTCATCAATATAAGGAGTAGGAAGATACTTGCACACTCTAATATTGGATACAGTATGTAAGTAAGACTACTTAAATCATCTAAATCAATATTTATATAGTGTGTGCTCCATACCACAGCAACCATCCCTAATCCAAGAAGGGGAACAGAGGACTGCCAAGCTGACGAACTCTTAAGAGAGGCTAAGAGTGTTGGAAGCTCTGTCTTCCTAATCGTAATGACAAGCCAAATTAGGCACATAATAGTTAAAACTGGGGAAACCAACCAAGGCTTAAAAATGGAAGCCGGTATGATGAAATAGGTAACTAGCTGACAAATATGGAAGGCAAGCACAGCTAAGACGCCCTCAGCTTTCCACTTGTCCTTCAAAAGCCTAAAAACAAACCAGACTAAAAAGAGTTGCTGTGGAAATTGAGAACTTAGTAAGGATACAGAATTGAGCGTTTCATACTCAAAATGCAAACCATAAGACCTAAGCATAGAAAGAGCTAACAATACTTCAAAAAAGATAAGTATATAATACCAAGTTTTTCTGGACATACAACTACCCCACCTTTCATTTAATCTTAGAGAAAACATCTTTCAATATCATTATACTCCTTTTTATGTAAGCGTTTTACCTTTACAGTAAATCATTTCCACTTTTCTTTACTTGATTACAAAACAGTCCTTTTTGACCGAATAGATTCTAGAATTAACCACATAGACAAATGATATTGTCCGCAAGTTAACCTTTTGATAACTTAGTAGGTGTTAAAACAAAATATCTTTCAGACATAGAAAACGAGGTAAAAACATGACTAAAGTAATAGGCTTTGGATTAATCGGTACAGCAGTAACAGTTATCATTTACAGTATTCTCAGCTTCCCAAAAATGGAGGTATCCCTTTGGCCACTCTTTCCAGTCGCTCTTTTTGCTTTCTTTGCAATAGAAAATCTTATCAAAAAAGATTATAAATCTAGCCTCATGAGTACTTTGATTGGTTTAATGATTGCTAATGCAATCTATGACTTGCTCCCTATCTCAAACAGTATCCTGATTGTTGCAGGAATCCTAACATGCCTAGGACTGGGCTTTCTTTTTCCAAACCACGATAATGAAAAAGAGAGACATTAAAAAAACGAGGAATCCGTTTATGTAAAAACAGATTTCTCGTTATTTTTTTCTACTTATAGTCTTACTATTAACTTGACTATTAGCACTTATCTATTTTGAACGTCTGTGACGACCTTTGTAAACTAAACTTGTCAAACCAAGTCCTACCAAAACCATACCTAGCATACCAACTTTAGTGTTTGTATCTCCTGTTTTTGGTAAATCGTGACCTGTCAATTTTCCATCAGCTTCCGATTTAATTCCTGCATTACGTGTTTGTGTAGATGAAGAAGTGACAGAATTCATGGAATGAGTGTCTTTTGAAGTCACTAGACTAGTCGCCGGCGTTGTGCTAACTGCAGGAGCTTCACTAGTAGCTGGTGTTGTGCTAACCGTAGGAGTCTCGCTAGTAGCAGGCGTTGTGCTGTTCGCAGGTGCTTCACTAGTAGCTGGTGTTGTGCTAACTGCAGAAGCTTCACTAGTAGCCGGTGTTGTGCTAACTGCTGGAGTCTCACTAGTAGCTGGCGCTGTGCTGACCGCAGGAGCTTCACTTGTAGCAGGTGTTGTGCTGACTGCAGGAGCTTCACTTGTAGCAGGTGTTGTGCTAACTGCAGGAGTCTCACTAGTAGCTGGCGCTGTGCTTACAGCAGGAGCTTCACTAGTAGCTGGCGTTGTGCTGACCGCAGGAGCTTCACTTGTAGCAGGTGTTGTGCTGACCGCAGGAGCTTCACTAGTAGCAGGTGTTGTGCTAACTGCTGGTGCTTCACTAGTAGCAGGTGTTGTGCTAACTGCAGGAGCTTCACTAGTAGCCGGAGTAGTGCTGGTCGCTGGTGTAGAAGATGTATCGGTCACTTTAGGAGTACCATCTCCGTTATGAGTATGGTAGTCATACTGCCAAAATTCATAAAGCGTTTTACCAGCTTTTACTCTGTCATAGCTAACTTCGTAAAAGGATGGTGTACCGCTAATGACTGGAAAGGCTACGGCACCTTTACCGCCAAGTTTTAAATATTTTGTCTCACCAGGCTCTATCGTATATTCTACAGAACGCGAATCCTCACCAGTAAAATGATAAATAACAGTATAGGTTAACGGACCTTCAGACTGAGATGATGGTTTTGCAGATGGAGTTAAACTATCTTTAAATGCTGTCTCACTATTGTTCTTTTTATAAAGGAACATGGCCATTGGTGTTCCAGTATTATCAGTAACAAAATATGAGGAAGATAACATCAACGTATTATTAGGAATATCAGAACCAGTTTCGTATTTATTAGCGCTATCTAAAGTATAGCCTGGTATAGTTTTAGCGCTTACTGTTACCTGCTTATCCAAAGGTACATCAACAGTGTCATAAGGTGCGATATCAATTACTGCTGGAACACCATATTTACTATTTCTCTCAAAAACACCATAACGAACATGAAAAGAAATAGAATCTCCATGATGCCATGAAGGTCTAATGACTGGGTTCACGATAATGTTCCCTTCTACAGAAGGTTTATTTTTATAGTAGGTATATGTTATAGGATTGTCATCAAAATTAGGATGATTTAAAAGTGGACTATCATAAGGTATAACATCTCCAGGTTTAAAACTCTTTCCATCATCTGACGTGATTGTATAGTAAGAATACCTATAATCAGTTCCCTCAGGAATAACGAAGCGCCCATCTTCATTAGCGCCGTAGACACCAGTCCCCGATTGTTCGACACCACTATCTGTATGCTCTACATAAAGAAAGAAAAGTGACTTATCACTTGAATTTTCACTTGGCGTTGTACTTGTCGGTGAAACTATATCAGTTGGAGTTACTGCAAGACCTCCATCTTCTGAATATAAAGCACTTGTTTCAGGAGCTTCGCTATTTTCTGAAGCCAAAACTACTGCTGGTGCTTCACTCGTCGTTGGCATTGTACTAACGTTTTCGCTAGTAGCAGGTGTTATGCTTGGGACTTCACTCGTTTTTGGCGCCGTACTAGCAATTTCATCGGCATACACTTTTGAAGACGACTGACCGAATTGGGACTGTGCTACAGTCGCAACTGTAATAGCTGCAACTAAAACAATTCCATATTTAGAAAACTTATTAATAGACAAAATAAACCTCCAGAGGAACATTATATAATTTTTAGAAAAATGAATTCTTCGCTGAAATTATACCCCTAAAAAAACAAAAAGTCAATATTTTTTCTAAAAAATTGACTTTTTTGCTCATTTAGCTACAAGCTGTATACTCTAAACGCCTGCTTAAGCTCGACCTCGAGCCAAATTAATCATATCATAGGTTAAAGTGTTGCTAGTTTCTTTGAGAGAGTAATCCTCCAAAGTATTGACTTCCTTACGAAGCTGCTTGGCATAACGGCGAGAGATAAGCTCGGCCTGCTCGTACTCGTTAATAACCTTACGTTCCAAATAGTAGCCTCGTAACATTTCATCGATATTGTCTGGATGAAGGTGGGTGATAACCCGCTCAACAAAGGCACCTGATTGAATAATCTCAGCCTCTTGAAGTCGATTGCGCTTCAAATAAGACAAGAGATCTGAATGATAAACACCTTCCAGATTACTCAAGGCTTCTAAAATCTGCTCCGTATTTGTTAAATAAAGTTCAGCCATATGGTCACGGTTTTCTTCCGTCAACCTAGGCCCCCTCCTAGTTTCATCCTGATTAATACAAAACTTGAAAGTAAGAGCCAAGTGCAACAATCTACGAAGGCCACGCACAAAGACAGCTAGAGCGTAAGAAAGACTAGAGACAAAACCACGGTTAATACGACGCTCTAAGCTCTTGATATAACGTTGGTAGAGATTGTATTCGAGTTCTGAAATCTTGCCCTTCTTGTAGGCATATTCCAGACCCTCACTCTCAATTTCCATAATCATGACTCGGATATTGGCCAACTCTTCTTTGACATCATTTGATTCCTGCTCCAAGATTAAATCTTCCAAGCGTTGATTGTAGTTGTCAATAGTAGCATAGACAGCTCCTTGATTAGTTGACTGTTTTAGATCTTTTTCCAACTCACCGACCACATCATTAAGAATGGCAATCTGCATATAATGGTTGGTTGTGTGCGCTGGTCCAGTGGCTAGCTTAGGTAGGACTAAGATACCTGTTAAGAAACTTAATAAAGTGACACCCGCTACCGTAAAGAGCAAGAGACTATGTTCCAAAGCTGTCATATTGGCAACCGGAAGCAAAAGGATGGTTGCTATTGAGACCGTTCCTTTGACCCCAGAAAAGGTTAAAAGAGTTGCACCCTTCCAGATTTTTTTCAGTGATCGTTTGGCCCTCCAAGCTCTTTGGGCAAATACCGCACTAATCATAACAAAACGAATGCCAAACATGGTCGCTGTTAAAAGGACGATAGCAAGAAGCATCCAGAGATTATCGTAGGTAGTGCTACGCAGTACTGGGGCTGCTAGGGTTGGAAGTTCTGTTCCCAAGAGGAAAAAGACCATGCCATTAAGCATGAAGGTAATGGTTCCCCAAATCGTATGAGAAACACTATCCAACTTAGCATCAAAAACGGTGATTTTTTTAAAGCGACTGGCAAGTGAAATCCCTGCTACGACAACAGCAATAATTCCGGAAGCATGAATTTCCTCGGCTACAAAGTAAGAGGAAATCGGTAGTACCAACTCTAGTAAGAGAGCACCTGTGACATCTGCAGCATCCATATTGTCCAAAATGGTCAAAAAAAGACGATTAAGTAGGGCCGTAATCAAGCCAACTAAAAAACCACCAAGCACAGAAATAACCAAATTCCAGCTCGCATCAAGGAGGGAGAAAGCACCCGTTGTCAAAGCGGTCACCGCCACCTGAAAGGCAACCAAGCCAGAGGCATCGTTTAGAAGTCCTTCACCCTGCAAAATATAGCTAATCCACTTTGGAAAACTGAAACGTTTAGAAATAGCGGAATAGGCAACCAAATCTGTTGGTCCAAGGGCAGCACCGATGGCTAGGCAGGCAGACAAGGGTACCGAAGCAGGCAAGACGGCCTTAGCAAGATAACCGATTCCCAAGGTAGATACAAAGATAACTGGAAAAATCAAAAATAGAATAAGTTTCCAGTTACGTAAAATACTGGTAATATCACTTTCTTCACCCTCACGAAACAGCAAGGGAGCAATAATGAAAGCTAGAAAAAGTTCCGTTTCAAGCTCGAAAGCACGTTCCTTAAAAAGAAAACCGATACCCACTCCAAAAATAATTTGAATCAAGGGTAGGGGAAGACGTGGAAAGACACGATTAATAACGTTCGATAAAATCAAGCTGAAAAGAAGAACAAGCAAAGCTAACGATAGATGCATAGCTCCTCCTACCCTTCCTTATGACAACAGTTTGAGAATAGTTCTTTTTGCTTACTAATTTTTTTATCAATGGCAGTGACATCTTCCTTGGCTAAAAGTTTATGGCAACGTTCGACCTCAAGACTAGCTAACTTTTTCTTGATCTTAGCCGTTTTACGATTATCAACCTTTTTCAAAGTACCCTCGGCACTCTGCTTATCAATATATTTGGCCTGCATATCTGCAAGTTTTTCTTTAATATCTGTAATCATTGTAATTTCTCCAACATCACCAAAAATGGTGGGGTATTAATTTGATTAAGGGGTTGGTAAAGCATGGCTGTAAAATCACGCTGGTCCAAACCAATAACGTACTCTATCACAGCATCCTTCTCCATATCGCCACCATCATGACCGTAGTAAATCATAATAGCCAAGCGTCCACCCACCTCTAAGCGGTCAAGAATCTTCTCAATAGCTTCAAGAGTCGTGTGAGGTTTGGTGATGACACTCTTGTCTGCAGATGGCAGGTAGCCCAGATTGAAAATAGCTGCTCGAATAGATTCCGTGACATAATGGTCCAGATTTTCGTGACCATCTAAAATGAGTTCCGCATTTTCAATTCCCAGGTCTGACAAGCGTTGACTGGTCTTTTCAAGCGCCTGCTCCTGCACGTCAAAGGCATAAACCTTCTTGGCAAGGCCAGCCAGAAAGGCTGTATCATTGCCATTTCCCATGGTCGCATCGATAGCTATACTCTCATCATCCAGCACTTCTGCTAGAAAGTCATGAGATAGATGAATGGGGCGTTTAATCATGCTTTTTCCTCCTTGTCGCTAACTACTTTACACCCTTGCCATGAGTCACGACGTTCCATCTCTCTGTCAATGGCATTAAGGACTTCCCACTTGTTGAGACTCCACATAGGCCCAATCAGCATATCTCGCGGCGCATCACCAGTAATCCGATGAATGACGATATCCTTAGGGATGATTTCCAACTGGTCACAGATGATAGACACATACTCTTCCTGACTCAGCAATTTAAGACGCCCTTCGTGGTAGTCTCTTTGCATACGCGTATTGGTCATCAGATGGAGCAAATGGAGCTTAATTCCTTGAATGTCATTATCAGTCACACAACGGCGGACATTCTCCACCATCATCTCGTGAGTTTCTCCTGGCAAGCCATTAATCAAGTGCGATACAATTTCAGCCTTGGGCGCACGCTCACGCACACGCTTAACCGTCTCTACATAGAGATCATAGCTGTGTGCTCGGTTAATGAGCTCTGACGTTTCTTCATAAGTCGTCTGCAAACCAAGTTCAACAGTCACATGCATACGTTCTGTGAGTTCTGCCAGATAATCAATCACATCATCTGGCAAACAGTCTGGGCGAGTTCCGATATTGATGCCAACCACACCAGGCTCATTGATAGCCTGTTCGTAGCGGTCCTTGATAACTTCAAGCGGAGCGTGGGTATTGGTAAAATTTTGAAAATAAACCAGATATTTCTGAACTTCTGGCCACTTACGGTGCATAAAGTCAATCTCATGGTAAAACTGCTCACGAATCGGCGCCTCAGGAGCTACAATGGCGTCCCCAGACCCCGATACCGTACAAAAGGTACAGCCACCGTGAGCCACTGTGCCATCACGGTTGGGACAATCAAAGCCCGCATCTATAGGAAGTTTGAAAATCTTTTCGCCAAAAATTTCACGATAGTAATCATTGACTGTTCTATAACGTTTTTTCATAAAGACTATTATAACACTTTGATCTTAAAAAGAGAGTAAGACTAGGACAAAAATCATGGATTTCTGCCTGTCCTACTCTCTCTTCTTACTTAGTCTTTTTCAAATAATCAATGGCTTCTTGAGCTGTTTTGACAGGGACGATTTTCATCTTGGTCCCCAGTTTCTTGGCAGCTTCCTTGGCCTCTTGATAGTTAGTCTTGGCATCCGGATCAGCCTTTTTCATTTCCTTAGTTACTGGATTATTTGGCACGAAGAAAATATCTGCACCACTATCGGCCGCTGATTTCACCTTGAGGTAGGCCCCACCGATATCACCGACAGCCCCATCCTTTTCAATAGTGCCTGTTCCAGCAATTTTACGGCCAGCCTTGAGGTCTTGACCAGACACCTGATCGTAAATAGCCAAAGTAAACATAAGCCCCGCACTTGGTCCACCAACACCATCAAGTTTAAACTTCACGTTTTCAGGACTCTTGACCTCAGTATGATCCGTCAAACCAATACCGATACCATTTTTACCATTAGCAATCTTAATAATCTTACCAGTAGCAGTCTTTTCTTTGTCATCTGTCGTATAAGTGACCTTAACCTTTGAACCCAGCTTAAGTCCTTGAACGTATTTAATCAAGTCAGTAGAATTATCAAAGGTCTTGCCATTGACAGCTGTCACCGTATCCGCAATATTAAGGACACCCTTGAAACTAGAATCATCAGCCACCTGAAGCACATAAACACCCATATACTCCAAGCTAGCCTCCTTACCAGCCAGAGTCAAGCCCTGATAAATCGCCTGGTTTTGGGAAGTCTCCATGTAGAATTGATTGATACGCATGAAATCTTCATCAGAGTAATTTCCAGTCGCCTCTTCAGCTGTTTGAAGCTTTGCAAAATCATTAAGCTGAGCATAGAGCATCAAGGCCAAAGTCGCCTTGGTTTGAGCCACCGCCACAAAATTGTAGGATCCTTTTGAATCATCAGCTTTCTTATCTACAGTCAAGACTTCCTTGGTGTCAAAAGCACCACCTGGAAGCTCAACATAATAATTATTTAGCGGGAAAAAGAGGGCAAAGAGGAGGAAAAGTACCGTAAAAATACTTAACAACCACCACTTAATCCGCCAAAGTTTCCCTAATAGTGATTTAGATTCGTTCTTGTTTGCCACGCTTGGCCTCCACTTCCTTAACAACTGCTTGAGGAACATAGGAACTAATGTCCCCCTCAAAATAAATCAACTCACGCACACGACTAGAAGAGACTGGTGTTACCTCATGACTAGCAATCAAATAAACTGTTTCTAACTCAGGTGCCAACCCCTTATTGAAATAATCCATATTGGCCTCATAGTCGAAATCTGTCGCATTACGAAGGCCTCGAACCAAATAAGTCACCCCAAGATCTCTAGCGACATCTACAGCCAGACTATCGTGGGACGTTATAATCTTGACATTGGGAAGATCTGCCACAACCTCTTCCAGGATACACTTGCGAGTCTCCACATCCCAGAAGCCCTGCTTATTTTTATTATAAAAGAGACCGATATAAAGCTCATCAAAGAGCTTGCTAGCTCTGGCAATAATATCCATATGCCCATTAGTAATCGGATCAAAAGACCCCGTAAACATAGCAATCTTTGTCATAGCATTCCTTTCTACAACTTCCCTATCAAAGGCTAACGCACGTAAACGGTCACCTTACTGATACCATAGGTTTTCTGTTTCCAAATCCCAAAGTTTGAAATTTCTTCAGGCAGGTCCACAGCCTTATCCGTCTCACAAACCAACATAACTTCCTCAGCCAAGAGCCCTTGCTCCTCTAACTGAGTAATATTGGCCACAATCTGCTCTTTGGCATAAGGCGGATCTAAAAGTACCAAGTCAAACTTTCCTGTCAATTGTGTCAGCGCACGTGCTGCATCCATCTTCAAAAGCTGGAACTGTTTCTCACTCTTGGTCATCTTAATATTTTCCTGGATAACAGCCTGTGCCCGACGATCCTTTTCCACGAGGACAGCAGAAGACATGCCACGACTAATTGCCTCAATGGCCAGACTACCGCTCCCCGAGAACAAATCCAAAACACGCCCTCCATCAAAGAAAGGACCAATCATATTGAAAATGGCACCCTTGACCTTGTCCGTTGTTGGACGAGTCGTTTTGCCTTCTAACGTTTTAAGCGGACGTCCGCCAAATTCACCTGCTACAACACGCAAGTCGGTCACCTCGTTTTTACTGATTTTTAGTAAGACTTTTCTATTATAACAAAAAACACGCATAGATGTTGGTCCAAAGGGGACTAGACAAGCTAAATCCCCCCAAGAGAACACAAAAAACTCGAGAACATCCCGAGTTTTTATTATTTTACTTATCACCAAGTGCAGTCACGTAGTTGTAGGCTTCGATACCAGCTGTGGCACCATCACCTACGGCTGTTGTAATTTGGCGAAGGTCTTTCTGACGGACATCCCCAATGGCAAAGATACCAGGAATACGTGTCGCCATCTTATCATCTGTAATTACCCAACCGTCTTGGTCAGTGATGTCGAGACCTGTCAAGTAATCTGAAACAGGATCAAGTCCCACATAAACGAAGACACCGCCAAATTCGTGGTTAGTCACCTCACCAGTTTTAACATTCTTGATATCAACACTGCGAACCTTGATGTCATCACCCTTGATTTCTTCAACGACTGAGTCCCAGATAAACTTAACCTTTTCATTGGCGAAGGCACGGTCTTGAAGAACCTTTTGGGCACGCAATTCATCACGACGGTGAACAATGGTCACACTATTGGCAAAGCGTGTCAAATAAATTCCTTCTTCAACGGCAGAGTCTCCACCACCAACAACCAAGAGGTCTTGATTACGGAAGAAGGCCCCATCACAGACCGCACAGTAAGATACCCCACGGCTGTTGTACTCTTCTTCGCCAGCAACACCGATGTGGCGATGTTTGGCACCCGTCGCAATGATCACTGTCTTGGTTTGGTACTCCTCATCACCAGTTTTGACAACTTTATAGTCACCCTTGTCTTCGATACCAGACACGATACCATAAAGATTTTCAACGCCTAATTTTTCCAAAGGTTCGAACATCTTCATTGACAATTCTGGACCAGAGATACTTTCAAAACCAGGGTAATTTTCAATATCAGACGTGTTATTCATCTGTCCACCAGGAGCGCCTTGCTCCAAAGTTGCCACTTTAAGGTTGGCACGTGCTGCATAGAGTGCTGCAGTCATCCCCGCAGGACCAGCTCCAATAACAATTGTATCGTACATGAGTAACTCCTTACATGATTTTCTTGTAGAAATATCTTACACCTAATGTGCCAACAAAGCTAGAATTATGCATTCAGCACGATAAGAATCGCCATAAAAGCAAATGCCAAAACGGGAATCGAAACCATCGACATCATAATAGCATCATAGAGGGCACCTTGACGCTCCTTAACAGTTTTGTCTGCACGACGTAAGGCACGCCATCCAAGCCAAATGGCACCAATCACCAAGCAAACAAAGAAAGCAATCACAAGGCCTAAGAGGTAAAATTTAAAAATATTTAATAACATAAATCATCCTAAAGTGAGAAATAGAAAAGGCTGAGATAACATTCTCCAACCTCTAAATTCGACTAGTAATAACTGCACGATGCAGTATCTGACTGGACACTTAGTCACCTTTGACGTTTTCAAAAGCTTCTAATCATCCTAGTGGGACTTTGACTATGGGCTAAAATGTCGTCCACTCCCACTACCTTTTCTATTGTAACAAAAATCCCATCTTAAAGATATTGTTTTGAATAAGAAGCGAAAAATTCTTTTGTTCGTTCTTCTTTTGGATGGTTAAAGACTTCGTCAGGTGTTCCTTGTTCAAGGATACGACCTTTTTCAAGAAAGAGCACCTTGTCAGCCACTTGATAAACAAAGTTCATGTCGTGACTGACCAAAATCATAGTTTGACCTGACTTAGCTGCATCAGCGATTGATTTTTCAACCTCACCAACCAACTCAGGGTCAAGAGCAGATGTTGGTTCGTCAAGCAAGAGCACATCAGGCTTCATTGCAAGGGCACGAGCCAAGGCCACACGTTGCTTTTGACCACCCGACAAGTGACGTGGGTAATGATTTTCACGATTAGAAAGCCCAACCTTAGCGAGCTCTTCTTTCGCAATCTTGGTAGCTTCTTCGTCAGAAAGTTTCTTAACAATCTTAAGACCTTCCTTAACATTATCCAAGGCAGTGCGACGTTCAAAGAGGTTGAACTGTTGGAACACCATGGCCAACTTACGGCGAAGTGTAAGAATTTGTTCTTTAGTGATAGTCTTAAAGTCGACTTTAAAATCATCAATGGTAATGGTACCAGAATCAGGTTGTTCCAAATAGTTTAAGCTGCGAAGAATTGTTGATTTCCCTGCACCAGAGGCACCAACAAGAGCTACAACTTCACCCTTTTCAATGTCAATATCAATACCATCGAGAACCTTTTGACCTGAAAATTCCTTGGTCAAATTTTTGATACTAATCATTAGCGGTCACCTCCAATTCCAGAAATGTCAGTCACTTCAGGCGCCTTAATAGCCATGTGATTTTCAACTGAACGACCAATGTACTCAATCAAGATTGAGATTACCCAGTATACAAGGGCAACTGAGATATAACGTTCAAAGTAACGGTAGTCGGCACCACCCAAGATTTGAGCCTGAGCATACATTTCGACGATACCAGCACTAAAGGCAAGTGATGTTCCCTTAGTCAAGCCAATCAAACTGTTAATCAAACTTGGTGTCGCAATAACTGCCGCATTTGGAATAATGACACGACGGTAAACCTGTGCTGATGTCATCCCAAGAGAACGGGCAGCTTCGATTTCCCCGGCATCAACAGCCTGAATCGCTGCACGAATGGTTTCACTCATGTAGGCTGCTTCGTTAAAGGCAAAGGCCGTAATCGCGAAGATAGCTGGTGGAATCTCATTAATATTCCAATCCAAACCAAATTCACCATTCAAATAACGAAGGAAGAGTGGAATACCATAGTAAGTCAACATGAGTTGTACAAGGATTGGTGTCCCACGCAGGAAGCTCACAAAAACTGCTTGAATTGGATAAAGGATACGTACTCGATTGATCTTAACGACCGCAAAGACAAGGGCCAAAATCAAACCGAAGAAAGCACCTGCAATGGTCAATCCCAAAGTCAAAGGCAAGCGTTCCACAATCTTAGGAACAGCATCAAAGACTGCCTTCCATGAGAAGAGCTTACCAGCTGGCATCCAAGATGAGATCCACTTGAAGACAATTGTAATCAATTGCAAAACATAGCCCCAAAGAATTTCTACTAGCCAAGACAAGGGAATGGCTAAAGCAACTGCTACTGCCAAACCAACCAAACCAATGATAACTTGGAGATACCAAGGTGACCGATTAAATGCTTCTATACTCTTTTTCACAATGTCGCCCTTTCTTTCTAAAAAAGTAGGTTAGCCTAGTGCTAACCATTCAAATATCTTATCATAATTTTATAGTATTCATTTTAGCACGACTCAGAAAGTCTGTGAAATAGTCTTTTCTTATCATAGTGATAAGAAAATCGTATCACTGATAATAATACCTTGTTAAGACCAAAAAGATTTGAACTCATTCCTTATTTAACGAACAAAGTGAGCATAAACCGAGGCTTTCCGGCGTGAGAAAAACACCTGAAACTTTAAAGTTTCAGGTGTTCGGAAGTTTTGAGACCTTAGGCTCAAAACTTAGTCATGGAGCTTCGACGAAGGTCGCTGACGTCCGTCATCACCTCAGGAAAGCCTCAAAAGAAAGCTTTGTGTTAAATCCAAAGCTGAGACAGCAGTCTCAACTTTTAACAGTCTTATTTCAAATCACTGACGTAATCGCCACCGAAGTATTCCTTACTGAGTTTGGCAAGGGTTCCATCCTTCTTGAGCTCTTTGATACGCTTATTAACAAAGGTCTTGAGTTCCTTACCTTGCTTATCATTTGAGAATAGAAGATATTCAAGACCATCAGTCTTCATACCGATATCGTCTTTAATCTTGTTTACAGCTAGCTTATAGCCTTGATCTTTGACAATGTACTCAGACGAAATCGCATCGTAAAGGATAAAGTCAATTTTTCCTTCTTGAATGTGTTGAATACGTGTTGAAAGACCCGTTGAGCTAGAAGCATAGTTGATAGTAATTGGTGTCTTGTCCGCATTGGCATGGTTCCAATTTTCAAGCAACTGAGCATAGTTAGAGCCAGGAAGCACCTCTGTCGTCTTACCAGACAAATCGTCTAGGCTAGTATACTTGGTACCCTCAGCACTAGTGATGGCATAGTTAGAACGTGAAATCGGATCTGAGAAACCATATTTCTGAGCACGTTCTTCATTGTAGTTGAAGTCGTTAGCCGCAATCTGATAACGTCCAGAATCCACCCCTGTCAAGATGGAATCAAAAGGTGTCGTCACAAACTTGACCTCATATTTGTCTGAATCCTTGAAAATAGCCTTGACCAAATCAATATCATAACCCTTGAAGTCGTCACCTTTTTTGAAAGTGAAAGGCGCCGTATCAGAGTCTGTCGCAACAGTAATCGTCTGCTTCTCACCAGATGCCTTACCGTCACTCTTGTTTCCACAAGCAGCCAAAGTCAAAACTGACAAGCCAAGAATTCCTAAACCTGCAAGCCATTTTTTCATATCTATATTCCTCGATACTTTCATTAATAGTTAGTGATAACAGTTTACCATCTTCATCCCAACTCGTCTAATAATAAAAACCTAAGTGGTGATAGATAAAGGTTATAGGAGGAATGGGTAGAAATAACAAGATAGAAAAGAGTTGCCACTGATGTGACAACTCTTTTCGTCCAAAACAGCTTTCCATACATGTTTAACATCAAATCCACTAAAACTCTACTTATCCTTATCTGATGACTTACTGCTTGAGTCGCTACTATCTTCAGGTTGATAGTCTGACAAATTCTTATGGATACGTTCGGCGTAAACGGCTCTGCTTCCTGATTCGTCATGGTCGACCAAGGCTTCGGCAAGCTCTTTATAATCTTCTACAGAAATAGTCCAGTTTCCACCATCATCTTTGGTAAGCTTGAAGGTCTTTTCCAGATTATCAGCACCTGTCAAAGGTGTATAGGACATTTCTTTATCAATGTCCTTAAATTGTGTCAAATCTCCGTTAAAGTTTTCACCATAAAGGAACTTCGTTGTGAGATCTTTGGCTTTCCCCTTTTCCACGTCGTTGTTATCAGCTTGATTCCATTGTTTCAACTTGTCAATGTCGTTGTCATAGAGACTCATAAGGAGAGTACGAACAGCAGCTGCAGCTCCATAGGCACTAACAGAACGCGAAGTAAAGGTAACTGTCGCATCATTTCCCTTAACTTTGACATCCTTCAGCTTATAGTCCTGAATCTTACCAATCATATTACGGCGGACCTTGAGGAACTTAGAAAGCACTTGAGTTGGAGTCTTGGCATCATAGCCTTCAATGTATTTAAACGTATACTTTTCTTCCGGTGTATACCCCTTTTCTTCGATAGTGTCTGCAACCTGTTTTTCAAAGACATTCGTTTCAGTCCATGTTTCGTAATTTTCTCCGTAGAGTTTTGAAAAACCGTTACTTGATTTTCCAAGCATGGTGTCAATCAAAATCGTCGCATCAGCCTTGGCACGCTCTGTCGGAGTTGGTGTCGCCTTTTTCTTCTCAGCTGGTTTATTGGAAGCACAGGCTACAAGAACCAAGCAGGTTGCTAAAATCAAGCCCAGATAAGTAAAAACTTTTTTCATTACTTTTATTCCCTCATTTCTATTGGTTACTATTTAAGATAGCATAGGTCTGATGATTCTTCAAGGTCACTTTTCAGGGTATGAAGCAAAACTCTTCCTATTATATTGTTTTTAAATCATGACTCCAAATCATCCAAATCTAACTGCCTGCCCTCTTGGTCCTCTAAACCTGTCAGGGTGACACCTAAGAGGCGAACACCACTGCTATTTTCCTCCAGTTGATCAAAAATGGTATGAGCAATCCTTTCGATGGTGTCGAAATCCTGGGTCGATTTGTCCAAGGTCATACGCTTGGTTAAGGTTGAGAAATCCGAATAACGGACCTTGATGACAATAATTCGACCGACTTTTTTAGTTTTCTGAGCACTTTCAGCTACTCGCCTAGCATTCTTAGTCAACTCAGCCTTGATGTCATCTTCATTATAAAGAAGCTTGCCGTAGGTTCGCTCACTTCCGATAGATTTACGGACACGATTGGGCCTAACAGGACTATTGGAAATCCCCCTAGCCTTTCGAAAGAGATCAAATCCAAAACGTCCAAAACGATCAATCAGAGTCATCTCAGGAACCTTCAGAAGATCGGCACCGGTGTAGATGTCCATGTCATGAAGACGTTCAACTGACTTTTTACCTACCCCATGAAACTTTTCAATAGGGAGCTTTTCCAAAAATTCCTGAGCCTCCTCTGGAAGCACCACCGTCAAACCAGCAGGCTTTTGAAAATCAGAGGCTAGCTTGGCGATAAATTTATTATAGGAAACACCTGCTGAACAAGTCAGGTGAAGTTCCTGCCAGATATCATACTGGATAAGCTTGGCTACCTTAACCGCCGATTTGACACCAAGCTTATTTATCGTCACATCAAGATAGGCTTCATCGATAGACATAGGCTCAACCAAGTCAGTATAGCGTTTAAAAATCTCACGAATTTGCATCCCTACCTCTCGGTAATGGCTATAATTTCCTGAGATAAAGACAGCATTAGGACAACGTTCATAGGCTTCCTTAGAAGACATGGCTGAATGGACACCATATTTTCTAGCCTCATAATTACAAGTTGATACCACACCACGTCCCCCTGTTTTTCTAGGATCATGACCGATAATAACCGGCTTGTCCTTAAGACTGGGGTCATCCCTCATCTCGACCTGAGCAAAAAAGGCGTCCATGTCAATATGGATGATTTTCCGACTGATATCATTTATTAGAGGAAACTCTAACATGGCTCCCTGCCTCCTTTCTCAGATTTATCTCATTGTAAAGCTTTTCACATAAAACTTTGGGACTACAAAGCATTCTCCTCTTATGATACCAAAATCTATCAAAAAACAGTAATTTATAATACAGATTTGTCGTTTTCAAAACTGTATTATAAAAGAATGTCTCTAAAAATGGAGTTTTAAAGTTGTGTAAGCGGTTACTGTGTGATAGAATACTTCTAGAGAATGTAACAGATGATTTTGTTACTAGAATTATAGGAGATCCAAACTATGGCAACGGTTAAAACTAACACAGATGTTTTTGAAAAAGCGTGGGAAGGCTTTAAAGGAACTGATTGGAAAGAAAAAGCTAGCGTTTCACGTTTCGTTCAAGCAAACTACACACCTTATGATGGTGACGAAAGTTTCCTTGCAGGACCAACTGAACGCTCTCTAAAAATTAAAAAAATCGTAGATGAAACTAAAGCAGGCTATGAAGCTGAAGGACGCTTCCCAATGGATACTCGTCCAACTTCAATCGCTGACATTGACGCAGGGTACATTTCAAAAGAAGATGAACTTATCTATGGTATCCAAAATGATGAGCTCTTCAAATTGAACTTCATGCCTAAAGGTGGTATCCGTATGGCGGAAACTGCTTTGAAAGAACACGGTTATGAACCAGACCCAGCTGTACACGAAATTTTCACAAAATACGTGACTACAGTTAACGATGGTATCTTCCGTGCTTACACTTCAAACATCCGTCGTGCACGTCACGCTCACACAGTTACTGGTCTTCCAGATGCATACTCACGTGGACGTATCATCGGGGTTTACGCTCGTCTTGCCCTTTACGGTGCTGACTACTTGATGCAAGAAAAAGTTAACGACTGGAATGCTATCAAAGAAATCGACGAAGAAACTATCCGTCTTCGTGAAGAAGTTAACCTTCAATACCAAGCACTTCAAGATGTCGTTCGCCTTGGTGACCTTTACGGTGTAGATGTTCGTCGTCCAGCCTTCGATACTAAAGAAGCTATCCAATGGACAAACATCGCCTTCATGGCAGTATGTCGTGTAATCAACGGTGCCGCTACTTCACTTGGTCGTGTGCCAATCGTCCTTGACGTATACGCAGAACGTGACCTTGCTCGTGGTACTTATACTGAATCAGAAATCCAAGAATTCGTTGATGATTTCGTTATGAAACTTCGTACAGTTAAGTTTGCTCGTACAAAAGCTTACGACCAATTGTACTCAGGTGACCCAACCTTCATCACAACTTCAATGGCTGGTATGGGTGCTGACGGACGTCACCGTGTTACTAAGATGGACTACCGTTTCTTGAACACTCTTGACAATATCGGTAACTCTCCAGAACCAAACTTGACAGTTCTTTGGACTGACAAATTGCCTTACTCATTCCGTCGCTACTGTATGCACATGAGCCACAAGCACTCTTCTATCCAATACGAAGGTGTTACTACTATGGCTAAAGACGGATACGGTGAAATGAGCTGTATCTCATGTTGTGTATCACCACTTGACCCAGAAAACGAAGAACAACGCCACAACATCCAATACTTCGGTGCTCGTGTTAACGTACTTAAAGCCCTTCTTACTGGTTTGAACGGTGGTTACGACGATGTTCATAAAGACTACAAAGTATTTGACATCGATCCAATCCGTGATGAAGTTCTTGACTTTGACACTGTTAAAGCTAACTTCGAAAAATCTCTTGATTGGTTGACTGACACTTACGTAGATGCCCTTAACATCATCCACTACATGACTGATAAGTACAACTACGAAGCTGTTCAAATGGCCTTCTTGCCAACTAAACAACGTGCTAACATGGGATTCGGTATCTGTGGTTTCGCAAATACTGTTGATACATTGGCAGCAATCAAATACGCTACAGTTAAACCAATCCGTGACGAAGATGGCTACATCTACGACTACGAAACAATCGGTGAATACCCACGTTGGGGTGAAGATGACCCACGTTCAAACGAATTGGCAGAATGGTTGATTGAAGCTTACACTACTCGTCTTCGTAGCCACAAACTCTACAAAGATGCAGAAGCTACAGTTTCACTTCTTACAATCACTTCTAACGTTGCTTACTCTAAACAAACTGGTAACTCTCCAGTTCACAAAGGGGTATACCTCAACGAAGATGGTTCAGTGAACTTGTCTAAATTGGAATTCTTCTCACCAGGTGCTAACCCATCTAACAAAGCTAAAGGTGGATGGTTGCAAAACTTGAACTCACTTGCAAGCCTTGACTTCGGTTATGCAGCTGACGGTATCTCACTTACTACTCAAGTATCACCTCGTGCCCTTGGTAAGACTCATGACGAACAAGTTGATAACCTCGTAACTATCCTCGACGGATACTTCGAAAATGGTGGACAACACGTTAACTTGAACGTAATGGACTTGTCAGACGTTTACGAAAAGATCATGAGCGGTGAAGATGTTATCGTACGTATCTCTGGATACTGTGTAAATACTAAATACCTCACTCCAGAACAAAAAACTGAATTGACACAACGTGTCTTCCACGAAGTTCTTTCAATGGACGACGCTTTGGGATAAAAACGAATAAAGAGCTCGCAATTGCGAGTTCTTTTCTTTTTGTAAAACACATATTTTCATTATATTTTTCTAAATCTACTATAATTTATATTTGACTTTTTCTCAGATTAGCTATAAAATAAAAGCGTTTCCGTTTGGTTTCTCCAAACACTTCCTTCTCAGAAGCACCTTAGAGAAATGACACTCTATCACTGTCTAACTGCTAGTTTACAAATAACAGGTCAACTAGTATGACAATAAAATAAAAGAGTATAAGGAAGAAAGATGAATAAGAAAAGTTTTAAGCTAATTGGATTAGTAGCTCTCGTAGCAAGTACAGTCCTACTCGTAGCCTGCCAATCCGAGACAAAAACCGAAAACTCAAAGTCCAAGGACGTTCAATGGGGTTATACTGGCTCTACTGGTCCAGACCATTGGGGTGACCTTTCGAAAGATTATGAACTCAGCAAAAATGGTAAAGAACAATCTCCGATCAATATCACCGGAGCTGAGGACGTTGATGTTCCTGAACTAAACCTTAATAATCAAGAATCAGAAGCTCAAGTTGAAAATAATGGGCATACTATTGAAGTCAGCTTCAAAAATCCAAAGAATACCCTAACAATTGGTAACGAAGTTTACAAGTTGCAACAGTTCCATTTTCACGCACCAGCTGAGAATGAAATTGATGGTCAGACTTATCCTCTAGAGGGGCACTTCGTCTATAAAACAGATAATGGGAAAATCACAGTTGTCTCCGTTCTCTATAATTATGGCGATGAAAATCAATCTTTAAAACAAATCTGGGACAAAATGCCTCAGGCGGCCAATACTGAAACTGAGCTTTCTCAGGCCATCTCACTTGATGATTTCTATCCTGAAGACAAGGACTACTACAACTTTGAAGGTTCCCTAACAACACCTCCATGTACTGAAGGTGTTAACTGGATTGTCTTCAAGAATCAAGAAACTGTCAGCAAGGAACAAGTGGAGAAATTCACTCAAACCCTTGGATTTGAAAATAACCGTCCTATCCAAGATACAAACGGTCGAAAGATAAATGAATAAAACAAGATAAAGAGCTTGATGACTACTCCTCTCATCAAGCTTTTTTTCGTTGACGATATACTAGAATCTTTGTTACACTGGTTCTATGATTATCAAACATACAAGAGATACACTTTCAGAGACTTATCTAGATGCTGTGGCTATTCGGAACACCGTTTTCGTTAAAGGGCAAGGAGTTCCTCACTCTATCGAGATTGACGCAAATGAAGCCTACTGTATTCACTTTGTTTTATACGATGATAAAGACAAGGCTGCAGCAACCGTACGCCTACTGCCTAATAAAGATTTGACTCAGCTTACCCTCCAACGTATGGCGGTGCTCGAGGCCTACCAAGGCCAAGGTCTGGGAAGCATTCTCTTGAAAGAAGCTGAAGATTTTGCACAAGAGCAAGGCTTCCAGACTATTTCTCTCCATGCTCAACTCAGGGCACTTAAGTTCTACCTCAATAATGGCTATCAGGAAGTCGGTAAAATCTTTGAAGAGGCTGGTATCCAACACATTACTGTTGAAAAATCATTACTAAGTAAAAAAGCTTAAGCAGTAGGTCAACTGCTTAAGCTTCTTCTTTTGTCGCAGATATAGGATAGCCATGCTCGACAGCAAGAACTGATACATATTCTCTTTTCTTTAATGTCTCTACGATCTTTTTCCAGTATTTCTGCCCTTTAAAAAGAAGGACAAACACTCCCATGCAGACCAAAAAACCAAGAAATTGTTTATATTCAGAAGATGACAGTTTTGATTCTAGTTCTAGGAGCTCAAACAGTCCTCTCAATAGAACTGTAAAGGTAATCATTATAAGGCTAAGTCCACTAAAGTATCCTAAACATATAAGCAAATACCCTATTTGAAGCTTCTTGGAACGCTTCTTGTAGAGTAACTTATAGTCCTGACTGTACTTTTCAAATACAGGAAAGTGAATATCAAATCCTCTCCTCATACGAATGACTTTCAAATCAGGTTGGGCACGATAACTAAGGCAATGAATCAATTTGTATAGTATCTCTCTTATCAAGATATAAGAAGAAGCGATTATAGGGACTACTATACAAGAAAATACAAGAACACCTAAATAGAAGGAATCTTTATCAAATGCCAACAAGTCGACCATCACCCCAAAAAACATACCACAGACAAAGAGACTACTCCCGTTAAGCACACAAAAGAGGAGACTCAAAAACCAAGGGACAAGTTTGCTTTCCTTAGAATGTCTACTCGACCGTTTCACGAATCAGCTCCTTCTTCATTATCTCAATTAAAACATCTCTGTCTTTAATCCATTGAGCTCTCTCATCCTTGTAGTAAGTACGATTACTGAGGAAAATAGCTGCACGTTGAGCTGGGATATTGATAAGCACAAAGGTACCTGTATAACCAGTATGAAGAATCCAATCGCCTTGAAGGTCCCAAGCGACACTGCGCTCCTTATTGGATTGGCTGATATTCTGCGTCAGATTTTTAGCAAAATCATCCGTCAAATAATGGTCAACAAAGATTTCTAAGTCCTTTAGGGTTGAAAAGAGGCCTGCTGAACCTGTATGCTCTTTGAGCACTCGAGCCTTGGGATCGTGAACAGTTCCTCCCGGAATTCCCTCAACAGTTGGAACAGCAACCTCAACTGGCCCAAACCGTGTTTCAGTCATACCAAAAAGTTGAAAAATTTCGCTGTCAAAGAGCTTATCCAGTGTTTGTCCAGAGACTTTCTCAAGCATCAAGCCTAGGAGAATAAAATTAATATCGGTATACAAGAAAGGTTTATCATCCTTAACTTTGATGGCATTAATAGCAGAAATCAAGCCAGCTTGGTCTAACTCATCACGGTTTGGAATAAAAGGATCAATGCCGCTACTGTGAGAAAGAAGCTGACGAAGAGTTAGCGTCTTATCCACTACTGCAGGATAATAGGTCGATAGTTTCTCGTCCAAGTCCAATTTTCCCGCCTGCAAGTAGAAAAGACAGAGGGTCCCTACTCCTACCACCTTGGAAACACTAGCTAGATCATAGGTCAGTCCTGGAACTACCGGAATATTTCCATCCTGAGTTCCTAGATAATGCTCCTGCCAATCTTGTCCGTCATAAAGTGCAAGGCTGGCACCCGGGAAGATGTCAGCCTTGATGTAGTCTGTAATTGTTGACAATGTTTGTTTAAAATTAGTCATTATTTTGTTAGCCAAACCTCAATATTACTCATATCAGTCAGTGCGAGTAGGCTTTCTTTAGTATCTAGATAACTTGAGAACTGTTCCTTTTCAAGTTTCTCATGCAAGGCAACCAAGTCGTAGTCTTCAGCTACCTTAAATTCTAGAATTTCCAAATCCCAAGTCTGGTCTGGACTCACTTGGAGGTCAGGACCTTCTGCTTTCTCAAAGTGGATAGACAAAGGCAATTCTTCACCAAAAAGATTGTCGTAAAAGAAAGCTGCTTGAGCTGTATCAACAACGTTCAAGGTCAAAGACTCGACCGTAAAGTCTGACACTCCTTTGAAATCTTCTTTTTCTTCAACATCTGCGTACTCGACTGTCTTGAGAGTAGACAAGTCATCTTCGGCATGCATCAAAATAAGACCATTCTCAGGTGAGATTGTTTCAAAAGCATACCCTTTTTCCCCTTGGAAAATAGCCTTGGCTTGGTGATCATCACGCGCCAAAAGGTACTCAATCTCAAGTGGATCTGAAACCTTGATAACCACTTTATTAATTTTCTTAGGGCCTTCAACCGCACGGCAACGGTAAGCTGGTGACTCCTCAATCACAAAAAGTGAGTTACGGTCTGTCCAATCTGTGAAGACCGCAAGGGCATTTTCCTCAGTCAAAAGCTTAAATCCTAATGTATTTTGGTAAAAATCAATATTTTCTTGTCTGTTATTCACACGAAAGATTGGTGTGTGAAACTTAAAATTCCCTGATTGCGTCATGACAACCTCCATTCTTTTCTATTTTATCCGAAAAGAGCCTGTGTGACAAGGATTTTCCTAAGAAAAAACAGGATTGTAATTTTTTCACATTCTTTCACATAAATTATGAAAATCATTATATTATATTTACCTTAGGACTAGCTATTTCCTCATTTTAGAGTATAATAGAGACTATGAAAACTCTCGTCAATCATTTGGCGTTTAGACATACCTATCAGGGATTCTTTTTACTGCTGATGATAGCTATCCCAAACCTGGCTTTAGGTATGACAACGTCATATAACAATCAGACTGGGTTGACCTTCACTAGCCTTGAAAGCTGGGGAATTATCGCTGTCAATCTCATTATTTTTTATATTACCTATCTTTGGGCTAAAAATGAAGGTTTGATTACTCACTTTAGACTAGACCGAAAGGATACTAAAGCTATTATCTGGGGCTTTGTGCTTATTTTTCTGATGGGAGTTATTGGGAGCAATCTTATGCTACTGACTCACACCAACTACCATGCAGAACTTCAAAGAACCCTTACGACAACGCCTATCCTACCAGTAGCGATTGGTATGATGACTACAGCCTTCTTACAAGAACTGCTCTTTCGTAAGTGGATTTTCACTTGGTTGTCTCCTTATTCGACAGTTGCTGTTTTAGTGAGTACCGGTCTCTTTTGTCTCTTCCACATGCCTACCAATCTTGCCCATCTCCTCCTTTATATCGGAATGGGTTTGGCCCTCTCTATGGTCTACCAAAAAAGAGAGAACTTATCTACAAGTATCACACTTCATGTTTTGTGGAACCTTTACACCTTAGGTGCTACAATTCTGGTTATGACTACTCCTATGTAACTGAGAATGCTTTCTCAGTTTTTTTGTTACGTTCAAAATTTTAAGCATAAAAAAATCTGAAGCATTGGCTTCAGATTTTTTATTATTGATTAAAGATAGAGGGCTTTGAACAAGTATACTCCCAAAAGTCCTGCAAGGATTGGCGCCACAACTGGAACCCATGCATACCACCATTTAGAATCACCTTTGTGCTCACCAAGAACTGATGTTGGCAAGATGTGGTGAAGAAGACGTGGCATCAAGTCACGGGCTGGGTTAAGGGCTGGTCCTGTAGGTCCACCAAATGAAAGAACCAAGGCACAAACCAAGAAACCAACACCGATGTGAGCTGTTTCAAGAGCTCCGTGGAATTGTCCGTCAACCATTTCTTTAGTGTAACCAACAGCAAGAGCTTGTTGAGCAAGCTTGTGACCAAAGTAGTTATTCGTCAAAGCAAGGGCACCAAAGAAGAGAAGGAATGAACCAGCGAACTCGTTAACAAAACCGTTAAGGAGAGCACGGTTACGATTTTCTGGTGTGTCATCATGAGTGTCAACTGCTGAAATCGTTGAGAAGGTACCAAGAATATTGTTTGGATTCTCAGTTTGTACATAGTAAGGTTGGTGAACCCAAACCACGATAGCTTGACCTACAAAGGCACCAAGAAGTTGTGCAATAAGGTATCCAGGAACACCTACCCATGAGAACAAGCCAGATGCAGCAAGTCCAAGTGTGAAGGCAGGGTTGATGTGGTTACCAGAAACATCACCAAACATAAGGGCTGGCATCATAACACCAAAACCATAACCAAAGGCGATTACAATCCAACCAGATTTGTTACCTTTTGTTCCCTTAAGCTCAACGTTGGCAACGGCACCATTACCAAGGGCTACAAGAAAAGCAGTCGCGATAAACTCAGTGAGGTATTTCAAAACCCATTCACTGGTGAACGCTTCTTTTAGAAAATCATTCATTTGTCTCTTTATTTCCTTTCGATTTTACAATAATTTAGACATCTATCATTTTATCAAGTATAATGTCTGATGTAAAGATATTTCTGAAATGTTTACGTATTATTTTTGAGGTTTTTGAATATGAAATTTAATCAGTTTAGTTACATCCCAGTTAGTCCTGAAATAGCTTGTCAGGAACTCCGTTCTTTGGGCTTTGAAGTCTCTCTAGATGCTAGTTCCAAGGCCAATTTTGAAGCCTTTGTTCGCAAGTCCTTCCTTTTCTTTGAAGATACTGATTTGGCTTTGAAAAATTGGATTGCTGATTCAGAGACTGACCTCCTAACCTTCTTCCAATCAGATGGTCCTTTGACTGCTGAAGTCTTTGGCTTGGTAGCCCTTCAACTGCTAGGCTTTGTCCCTAATGTGGACTTTACAGACAGTGCTGCTTTCCTAGAGAAAATGGCCTTTCCAATCACTTTTGATGGTAGTCTTAACAACCTGCATCAATTGTTGGCGACACGCACACAGTCTGGCAATACCTTAATTGATCAGTTAGTAGCTCAGGATTTAATCCCTGTAAGTAATGACTACGTCTTCTTTAATGGTAAGAGCTTAGCAACATTTGACACTAATCAGCTTCACCGTGAAGTGGTTTATGTCGAAACACCTGTAGATACTGATAAAGACGGGCAGTTAGACTTGGTCAAGGTGACTATCCTACGTCCTGATGTGGACTTCCCAGTTCCAGCCATGATGACCGCAAGTCCTTATCAACAAGGGACTAATGAGCCTGCTTCAGATAAGCTCACCCACAAGATGGAGGGAGACTTGCTCGTCAAACCAGCAGGTAAAATCTCTCTTAAACAACCTGAAATCAAGGTACCAGAGGCAGACCTTACGCCTATCAATCCTGTCACAAAGACTCAGGAGCGTTTTGCTCACACAGATACCTACACACTTAACGATTACATGTTAGCTCGTGGTGTGGCCTCTATCTATGTATCCGGTGTCGGTACCTTCAACTCAGAAGGTTTCATGACCTCTGGAGACTATCAACAAATTCTGGCCTATAAAGCTGTCATCGACTGGCTCAATGGTCGTGCACGCGCCTTTACTAGCCGTAGCAGACAGCATACAATCACTGCTGATTGGGCTTCTGGTAAGGTGACTACTACTGGACTTTCATACTTAGGTACCATGTCCAACGCCCTTGCTACAACTGGCGTTGAAGGTTTGGAAATGGTTATTGCTGAAGCGGGTATTTCTTCTTGGTACGACTATTACCGTGAAAACGGCCTCCTCGTTAGTCCTGGAGGCTACCCTGGTGAGGATCTCGATACCTTGACTGAATTCACCTACTCTCGTGCCCTATTGGCTGGAGAATACCTACGCCACCAAAAAGACTACGAGGCCTACCTTAAGGAGCTAAGTACGGCTATTGATCGTAAGCATGGAGACTATAACCAGTTTTGGCATGACCGTAACTATGTGCAGTTCGCAGACCGTGTCAAAGCCACTGTTGTCTTTACACATGGTAGCCAGGATTGGAATGTCAAACCGATTAACGTCTATCAAATGTTCAATGCTCTTCCATACTCTCTTGAAAAACACCTCTTCTTCCACAATGGTGCCCACGTTTACATGAATGCCTGGCAGTCTATTGACTTCCGAGAAAGCATGAACGCCTTGATTTGTCAGAAACTCCTTGGTTTGGAGAATGGCTACACACTACCTACTGTTATCTGGCAAAATAACCAGTCTGAGCAGACCTGGGAGGTTCTCGATAACTTTGGTCATGAGAATGCTAAACACATTCAGCTTGGTCAGGCTGAAGCTAGCATCGCTAACCATTACGAAGAGGAAACCTTCACCAAATACGGTAAAGCTTACCAAAGCTTCAAGGATTACCTCTTTGCAGACAAAGCCAATGCCATTACCTTGGACTTTGAACTGGACCAAGATATCCAGATTAATGGTCGTGTCCACCTAGAGCTCAAGGTTAAGTCTAATACAAACCGTGGTCTCATTTCGGCCCAAGTTCTAGAAATGGGTGACAAGAAGTATCTCGCACCTATTCCCGCACTCAAACGCATGAATCTAGATAACGGCCGTCTCTTCAAGGAAGAAGCCTTACGTGAATTGCCATTCAAGCAGGCAAAATACCGTATCATTACCAAAGGACACCTTAACCTGCAAAATCGCAAGAACCTCCTTAGCATTGAGAATGTCACTCCAAATGAATGGATGACTATCGGTTTGGATTTGCAACCAACCATCTACAAACTCAACAAGGGCGACAAACTCCGACTTGTTCTCTATACCACAGACTTTGAGCACACTATTCGTGACAATAGCGACTATGAATTGACCGTGGACCTAAGCCAAAGTCAGATGACATTGCCTTATTAGCTTTTTATCACAAAAAAATCCCATAGGATGAGAACTCCCATGGGATTTTTTTATTGTGTGGAAATAAACAAGATTTAATCTTCAATTTTTACGATTCATTTTAATGTTATTTAAACAAATGATGTAGCCAAGACAGTGAAATAAGACAAATTCTCAATGAACAACTCAACCTTAAAACCAAGAAATCCTCCCTAATGACATCAATAGCCATAACGAATCGCTAGCAATTTTCGCAAATCTGCCATTCGCTCCTCGATAAAGGGAGACAAGGTTAGCTGGTCTTTTCTGACCACTTCGGATATTTCCAGTGACATCCTGCTTAAGATATAGGGAGTGGCTGAACGAGAGTCTGCAAGTTCCGTTCGGTAGGAGTGCAGGACCTGCTTCAAATCAGCATAATCTGGCTTATCTCCAATAGTTTCAATTACTTCATCGATGATAGCTACTGCTTGTTCTCGTCTCTCTTTGCCTCCTGCAAACCATTTAAGTCCTGTCATTAAGAAAACCTCCTTATTTCTTTTAACTAATTTTTCAATCACATCTTTAGTATAGCACCCTGATAGTCATTTAAAAGCCAGCGTCCCAAAAAATAGCTATAGGTCCTAAATGGTAGCCAAATCCAGATTGGATGCTGACTAGATAGAGGATTTAAAGCTATATTCCCAATGACTACTCCTAAGATTGCTGATACGACACGTAAAGAACGTAACACAGCAGAACTAATTTTTTGTAATATCACCATGGTAATTCCTTTTCTACTAGAGTCATTTACATAAACTACTAGAGCGTTATCTAAAGAATGATTGGCTATTATTCTGAATCTAGCATGGCTAAAGACACGAATCTGTCACTTTCCATGCTGCTTAAAACAAATACATCACTTCTCATTTCTAAAAATCAGCTGACTAAGATCATCAGAGAACGATAAAGAAACATAAAGTGACAAGATATAAAATAAAAATGTTCTTTCTTGATGCCAGAAAAATGTTATCACACATTGAATACAGACAGCCAAGATAACTTGTAGGATAAATATTATGTATTTTCTAGAAAAAACAGATTGTTCCAATAGTAATCCTCCTTTCATGACATTTTTGAAAACCCAGACACTGTAAGTTTTGTCTATACGATAGAAGAACTTCTTTCAAGCCATAGAAATCCTACTCTAATTTTCACATTTTTCATTAATCACTTTCTTATTATAGCGCTTTTATGCACTTTATGCAACGTAAATTGAATAATGTCACAAATGGTTACTATATTTTCTATCTTTTAAAATATTTTTTGACTTGCAAGTAAGCTAGAAAATCACAGAGAATTAACAAAAGCATTAATACGACTAGTACTATGCGGTCTGTGGTATCACTGAATGTTAGTAAGGTGTAAAACTCTACACAAAGCACTAGAAATGAGATGACCAGAAAGACAATGAAGGACTGCCATATTATTAACGGATTTACTGAATCGGAACGCTTCTTAAGCATACAGTAGAGCAGCCCATTTACAAAAATGACTACTAAAGCTAGTGCTCCGACTGCTAACCAAATCTCTGGAGAAGTCTTGCTTTTGTAGAGAGAAATACTGGTACTTATAAGGAAAACTGCCAATATAGCAGTAGCGACCCTAAAAAATCGCAATACTCTCGGACTAATATTCTTTAACTTCATGATAAAACAATTAAGCTATGAATAACCTCAGTCAGTCTTGTAGACTGAATAAGCTATTACATTTAACGCTATTCCTTTCTGTATTTTATTCTACTGTTGTAAGATCTCAAGTAAGTCCTTAGCGATTAAATTCTACTGGAGATGTAATACAGTAGTGTCATTAGTACAGATACTTTAAATAAGCGAATATACATATCTTTGTCTTTTCTATTACAAAGAAAAACAATCAAATATAATACAATCTCCGCTATCATTAGCAAGAATAATTTTACTTCGGGAACATCAAAAATAAGCATTTACAAGGACCTCACGTTCAAAGGGGCCAAAAGTTACTTTTTAAACTGTACCCATTTTTTAAAAAGAAGACTATAAAGAAGCAAGGTTAGGCCTAGCAAATTAATGGTATGATGGACTGCATCCAAACTTCTAAATAGATTAGCGAGGCCCATTCCTATGAGAATGGTAGCCAGTAAATACGGTTTTGAGTTTTTGAACATACTTTTCTCCTTAAAGTGTTTTTAGCTTTCTGTGCAAAGCTATTCACAGACTAGCAATTGACAAGGTATCTCAATTAGAATTTCTTTTTAGCGGAATTGGTAACTTTGTGTTTTTCAAGAAATGACATAATAGGCTTATCTAAAAAACTCATCACAGCCATGAAAGCCATCCCTAAAATATAACTTTTCAAATCAAACATAATCCATCACCACCTTCAACGTTTGCAAGTGCCTCGAGATCGAGTGTTTCAAAAGTGTTATTTGTTTGCCTTATCATTCTAACAACCTCCTAAACTATTTTTAGCTCTTTCTTTCAAGCTATGATTTTATTATAGGGTGATAGGCCACAAAAAAGTAGTGACATAAATGTCACTACTTTTTTCCGATTTCTTTTAGCTGATGTCAGAAAAACAATATCCATAAATATAATTTTTCAGTTGACACAACTTACCAATTCCTAGATGATTACTGACAGGAATCCACCTATTTTTTGAGTCGCTCCCATTTACTAAAAATCAAACTATAAGTGATTAATGCCAACCCTACCAAATTAATGATATGATGTACAAAATCTAAATTTCTAAAAAGGTTAGCAATGCCAAATCCTAAAAGGAAAATGGCTAATAAATACATTTTTTTATCTTTAAGCATAGGGTCATCTAAATATTAGCAGAATGTGGCATAACCAACTAAAGCTCCTCCCCAGTAACCTACTGGGCCTCCAGCTGATCCTACTAGAGCAGATCCGATTGTGCCGGCATAACACTTAACCCATCCGCCACCTTCAACGTTTGCAAGTGCCTCGAGATCGAGTGTTTCAAAATTGTTCATTGTTTGTGTTGTCATTCTAACAACCTCCTAAAATATTATTTTTTAGCTTTTTCTCTCAAGCTATGGTTTTATTATAAGTTGTAGGCCAACAAAAAAGTAGTGACATAAATGTCACTACTCGATTTTGATTTTTAAGAAATCTTTTCGAATATAAAATCTATGGTCTAGATTAGCTTACGCTCCTTCCATTGCACCTGCTTGTAGGCTGTACATCTTATGATAGGTACCACCAAGGGCTAGGAGTTCCTCGTGGCTACCGTGTTCGATGATGCGGCCCTTGTCTAAGACATAGATGCAGTTGGCATCTTGGATAGTCGATAGGCGGTGGGCAATGGCAATGGTTGTACGTCCTTGACGCATTTTTGCTAGAGAGTTTTGGACAATAGCCTCTGTCTCCGAATCAATATTGGCTGTCGCTTCATCCAAAATCAAGATTTTAGGCTGACTAGCAACGGTCCTAGCAAAGGCTAGAAGCTGACGTTGACCGGTTGAAAAACTTGAACCTCGTTCGGAAACTGGAGCTTCATAACCTTCTGGAAGTTTGTCGATAAAGTGGTTGGCATCCACAAACTCAGCAGCGGCTTTGATTTCTTCATCAGTTAAATCTTGATACATGGCAATATTGGATTTGATTGTACCATGATAGAGAAAGGGTTCCTGAAGGACAAGACCAATGTTCTTACGTAGCTCTGCCTGACTATAATCGCGAATATCCACACCGTCAAGAAGAACTCGTCCTGATTGGAACTCATAGAAACGCATAAAGACATTGATAATAGAGGATTTTCCGGAACCTGTAGAACCGACAAAGGCGATGGTTTCTCCTTTATTGACAGAGAAGGAAATACTATCTAAAATCTGGTGCTTGCCATCATAGGAGAAGGAGACATTTTCAAAGCGAATATTCCCCTCAGTAACCTTGGCATCTGTGCCTCTCTGCTCAGGTTCATAGGTGCGCTCGTCGATCAAGGCGAAGACCCGACCTGCTGAGACCATCGAGGTTTGCAAGGTTGAGAAGTTTTGTGTCACTTCAATCAAGGGATCAAAGAGGCGGTTAATGTACTGGATAAAGGCATACATGGTCCCCGCTGTGATGCCCAAATAGATACCTCGGTAGCCAAAGTAGGCCATGAGAACAGCATAGCCCAGGAGCTTCAGTAAACTCATGGCTGGGCGTAGAAAGAGAGAATCCAGTGACATGGAACGGCTGGCGTAAATCAGGTGTTCCTCATTAATGGCATCAAACTCTTTTTTGAGGCGTTTCTCTTGGTTAAAGGCCTGAATGATGCGAATCCCTTCGATACTCTCTGACAGTTTGGCATTTATATCTGAAAGCAAGGCTCTGGTCTTTTCAATGATGACCACTGATTTTTTGCGGTAGAGATTAACCAAAAGAACAATCAGAGGAAGAAAGAGCACAATAAGCCCGGTCAGACGAATGTCCAAGATCATCATGGTGTAAAGGGTGGTAACAAATATAAAGATAGCCGAAATAAAGCTAGACAGAATCCCTGAGAACATCTCACTAATAGTCTCTGTATCATTGGTCAAGCGGGAAACGATAGAGCCTGCTGGAGTTTTGTCAAAGTAAGACATGCCTAGTTTCTCCATATTGGCAAAGGCATCTCGGCGAATATCCCTGACAATGCTGTAGGACACACGCGCAAAAAAGAGATTTCCCAAATACTGAACTAGTGTCTGCAAAAGATAAAGACCATAGTAACCAATCAGAATTAAACTTGCCGCCTGATTCATATCATGAAGATAGTGGTCAATAAAATAAGAGGCCACAAGGGGAATAATACTCTTGATAACCGTTGTGGACAAGAGGAAGGCTAAAGCTAGAAAGGTCAAGAATTTGTAAGGCTTGAGATAGGTCAAGAGACGCTTAAACACAGACCATTGGTTTTGATTAGGCATCATCTTCTTCTCCTCCTTCCATTTCTAACTGTTGAGACTCATAGGTCTTGGCATACCAACCACCCTGAGCTAGCAAATCCTCATGACGGCCACGTTCAATGATACGACCATCCTGCATGACTAAGATAAGGTCAGCGTGCACCACCGCACTCAGACGATGGGCGGTAATGATAGTTGTCTTGTCCTTGCGGGTATGTTTGAGATTGTCAATAATAGCATATTCTGTCTTGGCATCAACCGCAGATAGGGAGTCGTCCAAAATCAAAATATCTGGATCCAAAATCATGGCCCGACTCATGGCCAGACGTTGTTTTTGACCGCCTGATAGGCTGACACCCTTTTCACCAATGATTGTTTCAAAGCCTTCAGGCATATCCTTGATGTCATCATAAACTTGAGCTAACTTAGTCGCTTCTTCTACCTTGTCAAAGGAGAGATCCGGATTACCAAAGCAGATATTGTCTAAAATGGAGCTGGCAAAGAGAAACTGGTCTTGAGGAACATAGCCCATCAAGCTACGCAAGTCTGATAGGCGATAATCTCGGATGTTATGACCATTCAAATAGATGGCTCCTTGATTAACATCGTGCTCCCGCAAGAGCAACTTGACAAGGGCCGTCTTTCCTGAGCCAGTCTGTCCAACCAAACCAAGGGTTTGCCCCTTGTCCAAGGTGAAATGAATATCTCTCAAAGTATCCTCATCCTCAAAGGCAAAGCGGTCAATCGCATATTCTAAGCGACCATTTTCAATACTTGGGAGAGGGTGCGCAGGATCTTGAACATCTGATTCCTGCTCCAGAAGATTTTCAATACGTTGGTAGGACACATTTCCTCTCTGTGTGATATTAAAGAGGAAGCCAATGGCCATTAGAGGCCAAACCAGCATGTCCAAATAGGTAATGAAGGTTACCAAATTTCCGACCGTTATCTGACCAGCCTGAATCATAAAGGCACCGACAAGAAGGGTCAAAACATAGGATGAGCCAACAAAGAGTAAGACCAAAGGATCAAAAAGGCTATCATACTTCATGGTATGCATATTCTTTTTAAAGGTCATCTTATTGGTCTCTTGGAAGGACTGAAGCTCAGCCTCCTGATAGCCAAAAGACTTGGTTACCTTGATACCTGATACCGACTCTTGGACCTTATTATTAAGTTCTGAAAAGGCTGCCTGGGATTCTCCAAAAGCTTTATGGGTCTTGCGTCCTAAACGACTAGTCGCAAAAGCCATGAAGGGGAGGGGTAAGACAGCCACCAGTGTCATCTGCCAGGAAATGCTGAAAAACATGGTGATTAGGGTTACCAAGGCTGTGATAGAGGCATCCACGGCTGACATGACGCCCCCGCCAGCCAAGCGGGTTAAAGAGTTGATATCATTGGTTGCATGGGCCATGAGGTCCCCAGTTCGGTACTTTTGATAAAAAGAAGGCGACATCTTAGTAAAATGCTCAAAAAGGCGTGAACGCATAATCTGGCCTAAGCGATAAGAAGTCGCCAAGATATACATGCGCCAAACATAGCGCAAATAGTACATCCCCAGAGCTGCCAAAAGCAAATATACGAGATTCAGAAGCAAGATCTGATTGGTCAATTTTCCCGATGTGATAGCATCAATGACCCGCCCCATAACCATAGGAGGAATCAGATTGAGAACCGAAACCAGACTCAGTGCCAAAATCCCGACAATATACCGGCGTTTTTCTAACTTGAAAAACCACCAAAGTTTTGCAATGATTGATTCTTTAAAAGACAAGTTACTCCTCCTATCCTTACAAATGGTTAATAATAGACCTCGTATAAGTCTCGTATGATAAGGTTACTTCCAATAGCGATAGATTGTGCCATCTTCTAACTGAAAGTGACCAATATAAGATAACTTCCCAAAATCAGTAGACTCTGGCAATTGATAAGCAAAGGAATCAAAATTATAGACCTTGTGCCCATCATCCATAGAGTAGCTATCCTTATCATGGATAACGGATTCATCTTTCTTAGGGTTCCAAATGCGTCTGATTTCATCAGATGTCTTATACTCTCTGACAAAATTGTACAATTCAAAGTTAGTTGCCTCACTGAGATAGCGACCATCGGTGTTGTAGTTAGCTAATTGAGGCTCTCTCTTAGCCTCAGAATAATTCCAAACCTGTCCTCTTTCTCGCATGATATCGGCATCACGGCCACTTTGATAGGTATCTGCCTTAACCATCGTCATTGTTACTCCTAACGTTAATACGGTGACTACTGTCATCATTAAATGTTTCATTATTTCTCCAAACGTGTTTATTCATTTTTCCCTCTTTTGAATGTGTTGTATTTGTATGATAGAAAATAAGTGAAACCTGAGACGCGTAAGCTCCCAGGTTTTTTACTCTTTAAAATGCGTTTGAATCAGTTTTACAAGAAGGCGGTAGGCACCTAGTGCCACCAAACCACCCAAAGTATTGGTCCATAAATCATCTAGCTCAAAGACACGATTAGCATCAATGAGAAGGTCTAGAATCACTTGTCCGACCTCAATCGCCAAAGACATGGCAAAAGTCGCTAAAAGGACCTTTTTCCAAGACCTGAATCTTGGGTACAAGGCTAAAAGCCCTAAAATCAGCGGACTCAGCAAGAAAATGTTGGTCACATTTTGCCCAAGCACAAAGACAATCTCTTTAAGACTATCTAGCTGATAAAAGTTGGTCAAACTATTGAATGGGGTTAATAGGACCACGACACGACCAAAATGTTGAATACCAGGGGTTTCAACACCTTCAACTAGCCCGTACTGGGGTGTCCAACATAGGAGCACTAAACAAAGGAGATAAGCACAGACCAAAACTCGGCTTAGCTTTCTTCCTTTTGGTGTTAGTTCTCCATCCTTATCTACCCAAGTCTTAAGCTGAAACATCTTACTTACCTTCTGATTTACCAGAAGCTTCTGCCACTGCCTTTTGACGGTCGCGTTTCATAGTGTTTGAACGCAATTGTCCACAAGCAGCATCGATATCTGTACCGTGCTCTTGACGAACCACGCAGTTAACCCCATTTTTCTTGAGCACATCGTAGAAGGCAGCCACACGTTCTTTCGTTGAACGGCTATATTGGTCGTGCTCTGATACTGGGTTATATGGAATCAAGTTGATGTATGACAACTTACGGATTTTCTTAGTCAAATCCGCCAACTCTTGTGCATTTTCAGGATGGTCATTGACCTCATTAAGCATGATATACTCAAAAGTTACACGACGGTTGGTTGTTTGGATGTAATACTCGATAGCTTCAAAGAGTTTTTCAAGTGGGAACGAGCGGTTGATACGCATGATGCTTGAACGAAGGTCATTGTTAGGCGCGTGAAGTGACACGGCAAGGTTAACTTGAACACCTTCGTTAGCAAATTCCTTGATTTTTGGTGCCAAACCAGATGTTGACACGGTAATGTGACGCGCTCCGATAGCAAGACCATTGTCATTGTTAATGGTACGCAAGAAGCGAAGCACATTGTCATAGTTATCAAATGGCTCACCGATACCCATAACAACCACGTGGCTGACACGTTCACCGTCGCCACGGTCATCAAAGTATTTTTGTACCAACATGATTTGCGCCACAATCTCACCAGCAGTCAAGTCACGTTGTTTCTTAATCAAACCACTGGCACAGAAAGTACAACCGATGTTACATCCAACCTGAGTTGTCACACAGACAGACAAACCATAGTGTTGACGCATCAAAACCGTCTCAATCAACATACCATCTGGCAATTCAAAAAGATATTTAACGGTACCATCTTTAGATTCTTGAACGATACGTTGTTTCAATGGGTTTACGCAGAAATTCTCATTCAATTTAGCAATGAAATCCTTTGAAATGTTGGTCATTTCTTCGAAAGATTGCACACGCTTCTTGTAAAGCCAATCCCAAATTTGAGTAGCACGGAATTTCTTTTCACCGTGTTCCATAGCCCAATCAATCAACTCGTCACGAGTAAGACCATAAATAGAAGGTTTGTAGCCTTCCATATCCTCTAACTTCTGACGTTTACGGCGTTCTGGTTTTGCTTGTGTTGTTACTTCTGACATAGTTTAATTTCCTTTTTTTCTGATTGTGAAATGCTGACCATCTGACTTGGTCTGGCTTTGTTTCTTCGATGGGGTGTTTTGACCTTTAGATTTTGGAGCTTGCTTCTGACTCTTCTTGAAGTTAGGCTTACGCTCACGACCACCGTCCTCGGATCTAGATTTGAACTTAGGGCGACGCTTGATTTTCTCAAAGCTTGGACCCTCTTGATCCCTATCTCTTCGTTTGGACTTGTCTGGCTTTTGCTTAGCAGAAGCTTTTTGCCCCTTATTCTTTTGAGAAGCATTGCGCTCTCTATCTCTAGATTCCTGAGAAGCATTACGACGATTATTAGAACGACGGCGCTTGCGACGAGGCTCCATCTCCTCTTCAAAGACGATTAACTGCGGCTCTTCATTTTTCAAAATAAAGTAAGCACAGCCAAAGGCACAGTATTCACGCAAATACTCCGATAATCGGCTAATGCGGTCTGTCTTACGCGTATTAGGGCGCTCGTCCTCGTAAAATCCCTTAAGACGAAGCTGATCATTAGACCAGTCCCCAACGATATAATCATACTTGAGCATGATTTCAGAAAAACGTTGCCCAAAGCGGGTAGCGTCTAAAGCATCCTTGTGATTTTCAAGAACTGTAAACTGACAGGCATCTGATTTCAGAAGATCAGCCACATACACAAAGTCTGGCCCTGGATATTTATTATAATTAAACATTTCTGGCAAGATTTCTTTACGCATGTGCCATCCTTTCTGCTCTCTCTTATTTTCTATCCTGATGCTGTAATAATGTCTCTATATCTTATCCCAATTGGCACCATTTTTTCCTAAATACTTGGCCACAAGTTCCCTTAACAAATCTGGAAAAAGAAGAGTAACCTCCTTTTCCTTAATTGTAGGGAAGTAAGAAGCAAAGTAGTACTGGTCCACAAGGACCAAACTAAACTTCTCATTGGAATCTACAACCCTTCTATTATACAACAAATTACCGTTTTTGTAAGCAAAATTCCCTGTGATTACTTCACCAAATGTCTTCCCTCTGAATCCCATACCTTTAATAGCTTGATTTTTAAGGAGTTCAGCCTTAGTAAAAACTTCCTGACAGATTTCTTTGAGTTCTTGTCCTGTCACGACTAGACGTGCCATCCGCATCTGGTGAGGAAGGGCTTCTTGCAGGTCTGCCATGGTCACTTGAGGACCTAGTGTTTTCATGATAAGTCCAGTATTTAAAAGCGTTAATTGGCTATCGGTCTCCTGACAAACAGCCTGTAAAACCAATTGACAGGTCTCATCAAAATCTAGTTCTCGACCTAGATTAGCTACTTTTTTCTGAGCTAAACGACGATGGCCTTCCTCACGCATAGCCTTGATAAAGGTTTCGTCCTCCTTGTCTAAATCCAAGATGTAGGACTTGGTGGGGATAGCCTCAATCTGACATTCTATCAATCGCCCATTTTCCACAGTAAGGTCAATACAGCCAAGATAATAGCCATATCTGTCAGCAGCTGCCAAATAGGTTTCATTGACTAATTTCCCCTCTTCAAAAAGGTGATGCGTGTGGCTCCCGATGACAAGGTTTACCTGCGGATAAGTCTCTGCAATCTGCTCATCATAGCGTACACCCAGATGGCTAAGAACGACGACTATGTCTGCATCCTTTACCTCAGGACGAGCCAAATCCTCTTCCAACCTAGCCATAGGCTCTAACACCTGCCAACCATTGGGAGCATAGGTGATGTAATATGGGAAGGTATAGGCTAAGAAAGCAATGTTTGTACCTGCTTTAGTTCTGTGGATAAGATAGGACTTGGCCCATTCAGGCTGTCTCCCCTCATCCTTGAGATTTCCTATGATAGGCTGAAACTTAGCCTGCTCATAAAGACAGTCTAGCTCATCCTTGGCCAGACCAATCCCCTCATTATTTCCAATAGTCGCATAGTCTATCCCCAACTCATTCATCAGGGCTACATTAAAACGCCCGGCTGTCGCATCAGATAAGGGATGGGACTTATCCACATTGTCCCCAAGATCTACCTTAATCAACTCTCTATCCGTCTGACTCAAATCATCCACAGCTCGCTTGAGTTGTGGATACTGTTCAAAATGAGAGTGTAAATCATTGATATGAAGAATTCGAATCGTGTCTTTCATGACTCCTATTGTAGCACTTTTGCTATAAAAAAACTTGACAATCATTCTGCCAAGTTTTTACATGCTATTTTTCAAACAGGAACGTATTCCTAGTTAACTTTCTTTTTAACATATTCTTCTGCGAGATGATAGACGTCATCTGCTAGGGATATACTGACATAGATGCACACAATTGAGAAAATTTCTCCTCTAAAGTGTTGCCAAGCAAAGAATATAAGCCCATAAATTAGGAGAGCAAGTACTATTTGGCCAAAAAATTGACTCAGTAATCGCCTAATAACGACAAATAAGTCCATAAGTAATCCCATCTTTAATACCATAACCAATACCCTTTAAGGCTGCACCTTGCCAAGTACCTGTTTGAATACCACCTTTAATGGCTCCTCCAACAGCCCCGACGCCTACGGCAGCTGTAGCTCCCCAAAAACTACATGCTCCACCCTTAACAGTAGAAAGATCTTCGGAATTAAGTGAGTTAAAATTGTTAATGATTTGTGTCGTCATTAAAACAACCTCCTTTAAAATATTTTTTAGCCTTTTCTCAAAAGCTATGATTGTATTATAGATAGAAAGCCAACAAAAAAGTAGTGACATAAATGTCACTACCTGATTTTGAGAGTTGACTCAACTAATAACCTCAAACTTACACATTATTTTACTTTAAACGGAAAGCTTCTTAAAAATGTCTGTGATAAAACTATTTAAAATCTGTCATAGTTTCAGTTCTTAAGACAGCCAATTATTTTGCGAGTGTAGTGAGCATATACTGAGACTTGTCGCTGTGATAATGACGACTAAGACTTTGTAGTCATAAGCGTTGGGAAGTTTTGAGACCTTAGGCTCAAAAGAAAAATATATCTTCAAACTAAATAAGGTCTTTTGAGTTTCCAAAAAGTTTGATAATAATCAAAAAAGCTGAAACACTTTGGTTTCAACCTCTTGAATTTTTAAATTAAAATTTGCTCTCACCTAGAAGCCAATACTTAGAAACTTTGCTTCTTAGCTTTACGCTCAGCTCGCCCCTTAGCACGGTTAGCTGTACGACGCTCACGTTTGCGTTTTTCGTCAACTTTCCACTGAATTTTCTTCTTGTAGCCAGGCTTGATTTTTTTCTTTTTCTTCTTAACCAAACCAATCATTTCCGTATCAAGTTTTTGATAGGCTTTTTCACGATTGGCACGACGGTCGCGGTCATAGGTATCTTGAAACTCGCCGTCCTTATAGACTTTAGGTTCAAAGGTAATCCCCATCTTTTCAAGCTCACGAATATCTGAGTCGTCGCTTGGTTGATAGAGGGTGATGGCTGTTCCTGACAAGCCATTACGTCCAGTACGTCCTACACGGTGAACAAAGAAGGACAAGTCTTGAGGGATGGCATCATTGATTACATGGCTAACCCCTTCAATGTCAATCCCACGCGCCGCAAGGTCCGTCGCTACAATGTACTCAAAATCAAGCTTCTTGACTTGATTCATGATACGCTTACGTTCACGTGGTGGAATACCGCCGTGAATTTTCGCTACTTTAAGACCATTTGACACTAGGTAACTGTGCAAATCATCAGCACGTTCCTTGGTATTAACGAAAATCATTGCTAGATACGGCTGCATCCCCTTAAGCATCTCAAGAATCTGTTCATTCTTGTTGCGACCCTTGGTAGATACCAACCAGTTATCAATGGTATCCGCAATAACTGTTGAGGTTTTGATTTGTTCCATGACTGGATTGGTCAAATACTTCTTCAAGAATGGTTGCAATTTTTGAGGAATGGTTGCTGAGAAGACCAAAATTTGAACTTCCTTAGGCAGACTTGCTGCAATCTTGTCTACAGTATCCAAGAATCCCATATCCATGGTCATGTCAGCTTCGTCAACAACAAAAGTATGGGCCTTGTGGATAGCCAAATCACCAGACTTAACAAGGTCATAGATACGCCCTGGTGTCCCGATAACAATATGAGGTTGGGCTACCTTGAGTTTCTCAATTTGACGTTGCTTGTCCGTACCACCTACGTAATTAACAACACGAATTTCAGTTTCAGAGTGTTTGGCAATTTGTTTTGTCGCTTGGTAAATTTGTGTCGCCAATTCACGTGATGGTGCTGTAATAACAACCTGAACATCACCACTCTCTGGATTTAGTTTCTCAAAAATTGGCAAGAGGAAGGTATGTGTCTTCCCTGAACCCGTCTTTGATTCACCAACCAAATCACGACCTGAACGGACTACAGGAATCAATTTCTGTTGAACAGGTGTTGGCTCTTTAAACTTAATCTCGTCAAGAGCCTCCTGAATAAATGTTTTAAAATTAAAATCTTTAAATGACATGCTTAGTTACTTCTTTTCTATCTAGTCTATCCCTATCATTATAACAGAAAAAGAGCATTTCTGCTCTTTTCATTTATTTCATAACGTTTCCAAGAACCATCCAAAGGGTAATGGCACTTGCAAGTGCTCCAACTGTCCAAAGGAAAGCATCAACCTTCCACTCTGACCATTTGTCACCCTTACCTGAAAGACCACCCAACTCGAGGTGATGGTGGAATGGTGTCATACGGAAAATACGACGACCTTCACCATACTTACGCTTAGTGTATTTAAAATAGCTGACCTGTAGCATGACAGAAGCTGTCTCAAAGACATAAACCACACCAATCAAGAGTAGGGTCCACTCTACACGTAGGGCAATAGAGATAACCGCAAGCATAGCTCCAAGTGACAAGGAACCAACATCTCCCATAAAGACCTTGGCTGGCTTATGATTAAAGACGAAGAAGCCAAGAAGAGCCCCAATCATAGTGATAATGATAGTCAAGATAGCGAACTCACCCTTGACAAAAGCGATAATCCCATAGGCAATCAAGCTGATAACCACAGAGATAGAAGCTAAACCATCAATACCGTCTGTCAAGTTCACAGCATTTGAGAAACCAACAATCCAGAATAGGACAAAGAGAACATAAAAGACACCGAGATGAATGGTTAATCCACCAATAGCTAGGCTATCTGTCCCACTAGGGAGTACGTGGATAAAGTAGAAAAGCAAACCCGCAATAATCTGCAAGGCCATCTTTTGCCAAGGTTTAAGTCCCTCATTGATTTGACGGAAAATCTTAAGGAAATCATCAAGGAAGCCGATGATTCCATAAATCAAAATTACAAAGAGAATCCCTACTGTAGCACCATAGGCTTGGTGGCCCTCGCTAAAGACGTGGAAGTTAAAAATCAAGCTAACCAAGATGGCAACCACTAGGAAGACTGTCCCTCCCATAGTTGGTGTTCCAGCCTTAGCCAAATGCTGCTTCACATCTTCATGCATTTGTTGGCCACCGATTTTCTTGATTTTGTAGTAAGTAATAAAGTGAGGCATGGCGAGCACCGTCAACACAAAGGCGGCCACACCTGCTATCAGACTCATAGTCATCTTAGTCTCCTAAAGTAATGGTAATCTTCTTGGTTTTAGACAGGGCTTTTCCTGCCGCAACACTTTGTTTGGTAACAGTCCCTGACTTGCCACCCTTATAAGTAACTTTAATGCCTTTCCATTTGGCAAAGGTTTCAACGTTCTTCTTGGTCCAACCATACATGTCTGGAAGTTCTGTGAAATCATTGGTCATGATAAGAATCTGTTCATTAGCCTTGATATTGGCTTTGGCATCTACAGAAACCTTCTCAATCTTATCACCAACACCCAGAACAATCGGATGAATCAAGTTTTGACGAAGGGTGTTAGCTGTCTCGCCCGGACTCTTACCGATAATATCGCCGGTTTGATAGCTCGTTTCATCGGTCTTTCCACCACCTTCAGAAACAGAGGTATCAAGCGTATCACCCATGGACATAGCTTCTTCTAGGACAGGGTTAACCACCGTCGCATAAAAATTATTATCCCAGGTCTTAGGTTCCTGAACTGTTACATACATAACATATTGTGGATCATCAGAAGGAACCATAGCTACAACTGAGTTGAGCGTTTCGTTGGTCCCAACTTTATAGGTTCCTGTTTTTTCATCGGCCACTTGGGCTGTTCCTGACTTAACCGCAACATCATAGTTACCAACCTTAATGATTGGCGAACCTTCAGACTTGTTGTACAGGGTACCAAACTCTGGGTCTGTACCAACAGAAATCATATAATTACGGGTCTCAGAAGCAGCCTGCTTGGAAACTGGCTTACCAATAACTTCTTTCTTAGCCGTACGAACAGTGCCTTGGTTAACATCGGCAACTTGTTTGATAAATTGAGGTTCCAACATAACACCATTGTTAGAGATAGCTGAAAAAGCACGAAGCATCTGAACCTGAGTCACTGAAATCCCTTGTCCAAAGGATGATTGCGCAATATTCACAGAGTTTCTTGAGACAACCCCTGAAGATTCACCTACCATCCCAAAACGGGTTGGAAGTCCAAACTTATAGAGTGATAGGTAGTTTGACCAAACCTTGTCTCCCATCTCTTGTTCCAACATGGTCATCAAAACGTTACTTGAATAAGAGAAGCCTTGAGCAAATGACATGGTTCGGCCTGACGAGATACCTTCATTAATAGACCAGTCATTGATTTCAACATCATCAACCTTGATACCGTTGGCATTGCTATAGGTCGCATTAGGATTGAAACTTCCATTGTTAATAGCAGCTGACAAGAGCATGACCTTCATGGTTGATCCAGGCTCATACTGAGCTTCGTAAAGACGGTTAACCCAGTCATAATTCTTCTTAGCCTGTCCCTCAAGGGTATCAGAATTATAGGTCGGACGTTGTGTCGTTGCAAGAATTTCACCTGTCTTAGCATTAACAACTGTCGCTGAAGCATTTACCCCTTGCGTCTGCTCCATAAAAGTATCCATCTGCGTTTCTAAGAAGGTTTGGAGAGGCGCTGACAAGGTTGTATAGATGTTCTTACCATCGATAGCTTCCTTGGTAATGGTTTCCGTACCAAGAAGCGTATTACCGTTTTTATCCTTCTCATAGATGGCCTCACCATCTGTCCCAGTCAAGAGGCTATTGAGCGAGCGCTCCAAACCAGTTTGACCAATTAAAGAATATGAGCCGTCTTTTTTATTTTCAACAGCTTCGGCACGACCAAGAAACTCTGACGCGAAGGTTCCATTAGGATACATTCGTGACGTTGTTGCTTCAAAGGCCATCCCCTTAATTCCCGCATCTTTAAAGGCTTTTTCTAGTTCTTCTTTAACAGAGTAGGTAATCCCCTTCCCCTTTAGTCCAAAGGAAACCTGGTAAGCACCCTTAGTACGCAATTGGGCCAAGGAATCACTCTTTTCAATTCCTAGCTTATCCTTTAAAATATCAGCAACCTTGTCAAACTGACTATCTTGGACATAGAGTTTTTCTTGAGTCGCTGACACATAGCTGGTCGACACGATAGCGTAAATGGCATAACTGGTTGAATCCTCAGCCAAAACATTTCCATTTCGGTCGTAAATCGTCCCACGCTTGGCAGCCACTGTGGTCTTAGTGTTATAAGATTTAGCAGCCTGGGTCGACAAATCGACACCAAACTTACTGTCTGTCCCGATAATCACCACAAAGTTGATAATAAAGACGAAAAAGATAAAGATGCTGAGAACCATAAGGTTCTGACCAACGTGCTGTCGATTCTGGGCTGGCTTTCGCCTATCCCTAACGACATAGTTTAGAAATAAATGTTTAAGTTTTCTTAATCTGTTCATTGGTTACTTCACACTCTTAATACTATCGTTATTAATAGACAGGCCTGCCTTATTAGCAATCTCTTTAATACGGTCAGAGTTAGTCAACTCATTAACCGCCTGCTTAGCATTGTTAAGCTCTGTTTTTTCATCACTAATCTTGCTATTAAGGTCTGTGATTTGTTGCTTGATAGCCTGATTACGCCCTTGTAAAAATACAACAGCGATACTCATCACAATAGCTGTCAAAACAATTGCCGAATAGAAGGCCTTTTCCATACGCGTCATAAAACGAATATGGTTTCTAATGGCTCTATTGACAATCTGATGTTCCTTATTTTCCATAATTATTTCCTGATTTTTTTAGCCACACGCAATTTAGCAGAATGCGAGCGGTTATTAGCTTCTAATTCTTCCTGACTAGGTAGGATTGGCTTACGATTAACTAAGGCTACCTTAGGTTGGAGGTCTTCAGGAATAAAGGGTAGACCTTTAGGCACATCTACCGTACTAGCTTCCTTGAAAAGCTGTTTAGTCAATCGATCCTCCAAAGAGTGGAAGGTAATGACCGAAATACGACCATCCACAGCAAGTAAATCCAAGGCCTCTTGAATAGACTCATCCGCAGCACCAAGCTCATCGTTCACTTCGATACGAATAGCTTGGAAAATTTGCTTGGCTGGATGGCCCTTCTTCTTCAATTCCTTAGCAGGCTTAGCTGATTTAATGATTTCCGCCAGTTCCGTCGTGGTCTCAATTGGTTTAACCTGACGGGCCTGTTCAATCTTACGTGCAATTTGTTTAGAGAACTTGTCCTCACCATACTTGAAGAAAATGCGCACCAAATCGTTGTAAGGATAGGTATTGACCACATCATAAGCGGTCAGACTCGCCTCCTCATTCATACGCATATCTAGCTTGGCATCCTGTTTATAGGAGAAACCACGCTCACGCTCATCCAACTGTGGGCTAGAGACACCCAAGTCATAGAGAATGCCATCAATTTCAGACACCCCCAAGGCTTCAAGGTTGGACTTGAGATTACGGAAATTATCCTTGATGAAAGTCACCATACCCTTATCAATATAGTCCTTGAGACGCACTTGAGCATTATCAATAGCCTTTTGGTCCTGATCAAAGCAGTACAAATGACCCTTTTCAGATAATTGCGACAAAAGATAAGACGAATGTCCTGCGCCACCCAAGGTCGCATCAACATAGATGCCATCGGGCTTGATATCAAGCATATCAACAGTTTCGTGTAAAAGAACGGTTACATGGTGAAATTCATTAGTCATAACTTTTATTATAGCACAAGAATAGAGAAATTGTCTCGTTCTGTAAGTTGACAGGATAGTAAAAGAGCCAGACCAGAGGCCTAACTCTTTAGTTACTATATCATCTGATAAGATTAATCCACTCTGTAAAAATAGCTTTCCTCAGATGGCACTCCATTCGTCGCTAGAATACGGTCCTTACTGTTATCTCCCGCATCACTTGCATCACTAACTCCCTTAGGACAAAGCTGAATTGGAGTATTCCCAACTGGACTAGAATCAACATAAGTTAAGGTATATATACCAGACACATACTGATTCGGTGAAACTTTATCGATAGGATAAGTATATCCCCAGAAATCCAACTGTCCATCCGAAGTAATGGTGATGGTCTTTCCATTTGAAGATTTCCATGTTCCTACAGCTGATTTGTAATTGCCATTTTTGAGTTCATCAGACTTAAGAGATGTTGAACTTGTTTGAGTTTGTGACGCTGCGCTAGAACTACTATTAGTAGAGGCACTGCTCAGGTCCTTCCAATCCCAGTTAGAGAGATCAACCTTGTCTGCACCCGAATCACTGTCCTCTTTTTCAAGAGACTGACCATCACTACTAAAGCGGTAGCCAGAACCTCCACCAGCCATAGCACCAGCACTACCATAGTAGCTAAAGGTGTTATCCTTGAGGTAGGCCAAAGTCATGCGCTCACCCAACATGCCCAGTTGTGGACCTTCTGTTAGACGAATCACCTGACCACTATCCTTAGAGATAGTGTAAATATCCGTAATCATATGCTCTTTAAAAAGTTTCCCCGGCTTAAAAGCAAGAATCAACTCATCAACACCATTGCCATCCAAATCATGGTAAGTATAAACCGTTGAGGCAGGACTTGTTTGAGAATTAGCATAGGTAACAACGAGAGAATTAAGCGAGGCATCCGTTTGATTGTTGGCCACAGCCGTTTGGTACTTACTAATGATGCTATCATAGGCAGAGGTATCTACCTTTTTCTCTTGACTAGAGCTTGAGCTAGTACTTGTGCTAGAGCTTTCACTACTACTTGATTGTGACTGTTCTACTGATGAAGATGAAGTCGTCGAAGTCAAGCCATTTTGCTGGTTTGAACAAGCAGCCAATAGGACTAAACTAGATAATCCTGTTACTAATACTAAAACTTTATTTTTCATTTCTAATCCTAAATTCCTTTTCTCTAACCCTTATTCTGTTGTCCCAGAGCTAACATCTGCGCTGTAGGCAGGTGCTGTATAGCTTGAAGACTCACTATGTGACTCTGTATAAGTTGTTGGTGGCACATAGTTATACTGGGGCGCTTGATAAGTCTCTTGTGCTGAAGATGGTGTTGGTGCCGATGCTACCGCAGGAGTTGAGCTTGCTTCTGTCTGACTAGCTGCTTCTACCGTTGAGCTTGATGACTCACTTGAAGTTGAAGAAGATGACGACGAACTTGAGCTCGATGACTTGGATGAAGCCTTGGGTTTGCTTGATGATGACTGCTTAGTCCCCACCTTAACTTGGACCTTAGCATGATTCTGCGCAGGCTGCAAAAAGACAATAGCCAATGCCAAAAGAATAGCCGTAGGGTAAATGCCAAAATAAGGTAACGTTTTTCTTTTAAATGACGAAGTAGTTTCATAGAATATTCACATTTCTTAAATATATTTTAGTATTGATTAGTCTCAGATAAGATTATATCAGAAATATTAAAATGTGCAACATTAACATAAAACTTTTTTTGACATTAGAAAAACCAACTCAAAGAGTTGGTTGATTGTCATTATTGCTGTGGGTTATCGACGTTGTTCAATGGCACTTCTACTTTTGTTGGTTGACATAATAGAAAAATGAAGATAAAAATACCGACAAATGGGATTAAAGGAATAAAAATATACGGCCAATTATAGCCAGCATCACGTAAACGACGAACCGTTAGAGCAATACCAGGTAAAACCGCAGCAACACCATAGGCAAAAAAGATAAGTAGTAAAATAACACCAATAGTAAATAAATCGCTTGATCCTGTTTCAGCTACCATTCTTTCAAACACTGCTAGGAGCAAATACCAAGTAAAGAAAATCAATAGATGTGCCGAACATGCAAACCAGTAATCTGAAGGTGTTGAACGGCCCTTAAAATCAACATAGCCCTTCCAAAATTTTTTGTAGGCTTCAATCATAATAAAATCCCCCTTTTTTATGATACTTCCAGTATAACAAGTGACAAATCAACTAAAAAACAGCCTAGCGAGGCTGTTAAGTCATTATTATTGCTGAGGATTATTGAAGTTGTTAAATGGATAATCAACTTTAGTTGGTTTACACAACAACACAATGAAGATAATAGGACCTACAAATGGGATTAAAGAAATAAAAATATACGGCCAATTGTAGCCAGCATCACGCAAACGGCGAACTGTTACAGCAATACCAGGTAAGATAGCAGCAATACCAAAGGCAAAAAAGATAAATAGGATGATAAATGAAATAACAGCCAAAAAGCTTGATTCTGTCGCACTTGCAATGCCTCCAAAGATTGCGAGCAACACATAAAAAGCAATAACTGTTAACATATTTGCCAAATATGCAAACCAGTAATCTGAACGTGTTGAACGGCCCTCAAAATCTACATAGCCCTTCCAAAACTTCTTATAAGCTTCGATCATAATAAAATCTCCTCATTTTTTGATACTTATAGTATAGCAATAAAAAAAGAATTTGACAAATTGACGAAAAAGCAGCCATACTAGGCTGCTAAATACTTATCATTGTTGTGGATTATTCAAATTATTGAATGGTAATTCTACCTTTGTTGGTTGCAAGGTTAAGATAAAAATAATAAAACTACCAAGGTAGGGAATCAACGCTAAAAATATCAAAGCCCAATGGTAGCCACTATCTCTTAGACGACGTACCATGATTGCAATGGAAGGTATCAGTAAGGCTAACATATATATTCCAAAAGCTGACAATACAATATAAATCAAAATCATTTGAAAACTATATGCGTCAGAAGTATACGTTGCCGGATCTCCCCCTAAAATCATGATTAATATAAGTAAGAAACCGAAAAGTAAAAAAACCAAACATTGCGCAAGCACATTAAGCCAATAATCTGAACGTGTTGAACGGCCCTTGAAATCGACATAGCCCTTCCAAAATTTTTTGTAGGCTTCAATCATAATAAAATCCCCCTTTTTTATGATACTCCCAGTGTAGCAAGAGAAGGGAAGGTTGACAAATCAACTAAAAAACAGCCTCGCAAGGCTGTTAAGTCATTATTATTGTGGTGGATTATTGAACTGGTTGAAAGGAAATTCTACTTTTGTGGGTTGACAAAACAAAACCAACAGTACGATATCACCTATAACAGGCGCATAGCTTAAGAAAATCAATGCCCAATGAAAACCAGCATCACGCAAGCGACGCACCTGAAGGGCAATAGATGGAATATAGTTAGCAAAGAAATATAGCATTGCAAGCAAATACAATAATATAAAAATAATATGATAATGACTATTCGGACTATCAAAAACAGTTACAACTATAACTATGCTAAATAAAATGATAGTTACTATAGTATTTGCTAAAACTGCCAACCAATAATCTGAGCGGCTTGAACGTCCCGTAAAATCGAAATAGCCCATCCAATACTTCTTATAAGCTTTAAACATGGCAAAATCTCCTCATTCTTGATACCACCAGTATATCAGAAGGCCTGTCGTCTAGCAAACCAACTTAAAAAAGCTCCTTCATGGAGCTTGATGGTTTATTCTCTAACTTGTCCTTGTCCGTTAATATAGAACTTGGTTGAGGTTAAGGCCTCAAGTCCCATTGGACCACGAGCGTGCATTTTCTGAGTTGAAATTCCGATTTCAGCACCTAGTCCAAAGACGAATCCATCTGTGAAGCGGGTTGAAGCATTAATATAGACAGCTGCAGCGTCAACATCGTCTTGGAATTGCTCAGCACGACTAATATCCTGAGTCACGATAGCCTCTGAATGCGATGTCGTGTAAGTATTAATCCAACCAATAGCCTCGTCAAGGCTGTCTACCACTTTAACTGACATGATATAATCAAGAAACTCTGTCGCAAAATCTTCAGGTGAAGCGGGTACAGCTTTTTCCATAAGTTTCAAAGCCCTTTCATCCGCACGGAACTCAACAGACTGAATTTTTGAAATAGCTTTTTCCAAGTTAGGCAGGAACTCTTCTACAATATCAGCATGAACGACGAGAGATTCTGCCGCATTACACACACTTGGTCGTTGAGTCTTGGCATTGATGACAATCTGTGTCGCCATATCTAAGTTAGCATATTTATCCACATAAATATGACAGTTACCAACACCCGTTTCAATGACTGGAACCTTGGCTTTTTCTTTAACCGTTTGGATGAGACGAGCTCCACCACGAGGGATGAGCAAGTCTACATACTTAGTCGCCGCCATGAGTTCTTCTGCTACCTCATGAGAGGTATCTTCAACCAGCTGAACGGCATCTGCTGTGATACCCGCATTTTCCAAAGCCTTACGAGCTACTGTAACCAAGGCCTTGTTGGAATTGATGGCATCACGTCCTCCACGAAGAATAATGGCATTATTGGTTTTAAAGGCAAGGCTAAAGGCATCGATTGAGACATTGGGACGGCTCTCAAAAATCATAGCGATAACACCCATAGGAACACGCTTTTGAATGATTTTGAGACCATCCAGATTCGTATAGCCACGAACTACTTGACCGATTGGGTCCTGAAGATCTGCCACCTGACGGACACCCTCAGCAATCCCTGCGATACGGTCTTCCGTTAAGAGCAAGCGATCTTGCATAATCTCTGAAATACCATTTTCCTTGGCATTGGCCATATCCTTAGCATTTTCAGCGATAATATAGGCACTCTCAGCTACTAGAGCTTTAGCTACCTGATTTAGAAGGTCATTTTTAGCTGCTGTTGATAATTTAGCAATCTGACGACCCGCCACTTTGGCCTGCTGGCCCAATGTATCAATATGTGTCATATTAGTCCTCCTGTTTAAAGAGTGTACCGATTTTGGCTCCTTCTAGGACACGAAGAATGTCACGCGGATTTTCACCATTCATTAAAACCATTTGGCTTTGATTTTCAAAAACCATCTGGGCTGACTTAATCTTACTCATCATACCACCCGTACCAAATTTACTACCAGCACCACCAGCTGAGGCTAGAATTTCCTCTGTAATCTCTGGTACATAGCTACGAAGGGTTGCATCTTCATAGACATTTGGGTTCTTATCAAAGAGCCCATCAATATCTGACAGCATGATGAGTAGGTCTGCACCAACAATCTTAGCAACGATAGCAGACAAGCGGTCATTGTCTCCAAACTTAGTCGCATGATCCATTTCATCTACGCTGACAGCGTCATTTTCATTCACAACTGGGACAACCCCAAGCTCGAAGAGGCTCTCAAAAGCATTGATGGCATTGGCCAAACTCTCGGGATACTCAACCACATCACGCGTCAAAAGCAACTGAGATACCTTGGTCTGATAATGTGAAAAGACCTGAGAATATAGGCTCATCATAGCCACCTGTCCTACACTTGAGACAGCCTGTTGCTTACCGACTTCAGCCGGTCGCTTGTCTAGGTCTAGGACATTGAGACCAAAGCCCATGGCACCAGAGGATACGAGGACAACCTCAATACCTTTATTATGCAAGCTAGAAATGACAAAAGCTAATTGATCGATTTTTTCAAGATTAATTTTCCCTGATGGTAAAACCAGAGAACTAGTCCCGATTTTGATAACCAGGCGTTTTACTGAGTCAAAATTTCGTTTCATGTTTATGATTATACACTAAATTCAGGTATTTTAACATATATAATGCATAAGTTTACATATTAAGGATTTTCAGTAAAAAAGAACCCCTCCAATCGGAGAGACTCTTTAAACAGTTTGTTCTAGGCAAAAAACATGGCTCTAATACGTTTCCAACGTCTGCGGTCAACAAAGAGATAAACGATTAGGGCAATTAAAGCTATAAGCCCAGATACTATAGCGTTGACTACTAGGGCAATCCAGAACTTACTTGCAAAGAAGACAATACCTCCTAGCAAGGCAGCGATGAAAATTGTAAGAATAAAGATACCCATATAGAGCCACTGTCCGCCACCCCGATTGAAGAGCTGAGTGACTTCCTGCCAATTCACTTCCAATAATTTAAGGTCACGTTCAAAGAAATAGCCACCTACAAGATAGGTTGTTACGAGAAAACCAAGAGCGAAACTTGCCACCAAAATAGGATGGAGATGTGCAAGGAATATTAAACCAAGTCCTCCTAGTAAGAGGGATACACCGACTTGCAAGCCATAGAAAATCCAAAACTTTTGACGAAGATAGTCACCCGTATTGATTGGCAGGCTACGGATAAAGTCAAAGTTTGTTCCCTCTAAGGAAGTTGCCACCCCAAGAAAACTTGTTGGTTGCGCTGAAAAGAAACCAAAGGCAATTCCGACTAAAAGCATGAGCCCGAAATAGTCTGGACCTAAATCTTTCAAAAAGAACGCACCTCCGCCCAGCATGATCATATATAATACTGGTACCACATAGGTATTGATAATGAGGGTTGAGTTTCCCAAAGTAGATAAATGATGGCGAACCAAGACCTGTCTTTGACTTCGAGTAACAACTTTTACCTGAGTCTTTCTAGCCTTTTTGTTATAAATGGCTTCGTGGAAATAACGAGGCATTCTGACTTTATAAAACCAAAGACCCAAGATAAGCACTGAGATAAGAGGAAGATAAAAATTTAGTAGAGCCTCCGGAGATAGAGGAGCAGCTACCACATCATAGTAACCTCTTAGATAAGGCAACAAAGGAAAATCGATATGTCCAGCACCCTTAACATAACCATTAAGAAAACCAACCATCATGATAGGGAACATAATCAATAGGGTTGACAGGGTCATCAAAATAGTCGAATAGAGCTTTTGACGAGAACTGCGAACAATCAGCGTTCCAACACTATTAGACAGAATCACTGAAAAAACGAGATTGATAAAGAGAGAAACGATAAAGGATAGAAACCCCACGACTATCCCCAGCGGGCCAATAAATTGCCAGTAAGCTAGAATGAGAAGACTAAGGATAGGTACCATGAAGGTCATCCCAACCATAGAACCTGACAAGGTCTTGGCCAAAAAGACTTCTGATGGCTTTAAGGGAAGAGGCAGATAAGCCTTGCTATCCTTACTATCGTAAAAGGTACTATAGAGAGCCGTAAAAGTCTGGAGAAGCCCCATGACTGAAAATGTCAAAAGATAGAGGGTTAAGACTCCAGGATTGGCCTTATAATCGACACCTACAAAAAGATAGCTATAAACAACCGTAAAAATAATTAAAATCAAGAGTTGTTGTCTAAGCATGGCATTAACGATGGAGAAATTAGCCTTTTTCTTTTTCTCCTGACGTTTCTGTAGGTTAGTTACTGCTTGAGGATTTGCATAGAGGAGATTGATTTTAAAAAGCTCCCAAACATGGTTCCAGTTCATGACTACACCTCCTCGATCTTACGTCCAGCCATTTCCAGATAAATGGTTTCCAAATCCTTGTCAGGGTACTGAGACTTAAGTTCAGCTAGAGACCCTTGGAAGATGAGTTTTCCTTTCTTCAAAATAGCAATACGATCACAGAGCTGCTCAGCTACACTTAGAACGTGGGTTGAAAAGAGCACACTATTACCCTCCTTAGCGTGGTTACGCATGGCTTCTTTCAAATCATAAGATGCCTGTGGATCCAGACCAGTCAAAGGCTCATCCAAAACCCAAATCTGCGGATTTACCAGAAGAGCACCGATAACGACAACCTTCTGACGCATACCGTGAGAGAAGGAAGAAATGAGGTTATAGCGACTTTCCGTCAAGTCAAAGGTAGCCATAAGATTAGTCAAACGTTCCTCAACCTGACTAGCTTCCAAATCATAGATACGTGTCAAAAAGTACCAATAGTCATTAGCAGTTAAATTTAAGAATAAGTCTGGTGAATCTGGCACATAAGCGATTTTTTTCTTGATAGCATCACGATGTTGGCTGAGGGCCATATCATCGACGTAAACTTCACCGTAGCTAGCTTCAATGATAGACGTCAAAATGGAAATAGTCGTGGTCTTACCAGCCCCATTGTGACCAATCAGACCAAAAATCTCACCATCTCGAATCTCGAGGTTAAGATCTGAGAGAGCATCCTTATCTTCATAACGTTTCGTTACGTGTTCAAAACGAATCATCTTTTATCCTTTCTTGAGAATCTATTTAACAATAGTCTCATTTTACACTTTATATTAGATTATAAATTAGAGTTGTTACCTTGTTTTTTATGAACAATACTCTAAGAACACTGGCAATAGATTTAGATAAGGCTATTTCCTTACCTTCTCATTTATTGTATCATTTCAAAGATACAATTTCAAGAAAACGTTTGTAAAAACGAGACAATTTTGCATTCGATCTTTGATAATGCTAAACTTATAGTATTTAGAATAAATAGGAGGAAAATCACTGATGCCAACTGGAATTATCATCAACTCGCTATCTATTATCTTAGGAGGAATCGCTGGAGGGCTCTTCGGGGACTATCTCAGAGACGATTTCAAGGAAAATCTTAACCTTATCTTTGGTCTAGCCTCTATGGTAATGGGGATTAGCGCTATTATGAATATGGTTAATATGCCTGCGGTTATCTTTGCAGTAGTTATCGGTACCATCCTTGGGCTGGCCCTAAAATTTGGAAACCTCATCAACAAGGGAGCTGGGCTTATGGAAAAAGGCTTGTCCAAGATTACACCAAGCAAGCAAACAGGGTTAGCTCACGATGAATTTTATGCGCAGCTCTTGACAGTTATCGTCCTTTTTTGTGCGAGTGGTACAGGAATTTACGGGAGTCTTGAGTCTGGGATGACAGGCGATGCTTCTATCTTAATTTCTAAATCTATCCTAGATTTCTTTACGGCTATGATTTTCTCTTGTAGTCTAGGCTACATCGTCTCCATGATTGCCATTCCACAATTTATCGTTTTCTTCCTCCTCTTTGTGAGTGCTGGTTTCATTCTCCCTCTAACAACAAAAGCCATGATTGGAGACTTTAAGGCTTGCGGGGGCTTTCTCATGATTGCGACCGGTTTTCGTATTATGAAACTGCGTCAATTCCCAACAGCAGATATGATTCCAGCCATGATTCTGGTTATGCCTATTTCCTGGGCCTGGGTCAATTGGGTGGTTCCTTTGATTAGTTGATATTAGGATTAAAATAAACTAAAACCGTTAGTCTCATGCTGACGGTTTTTATCTCTATTTATTGCTATTATGGATCCTAACTATTAAAAACTAGTAATGTTTGTGGCAGTTAATTCTAATTTTTCTAACCTTGTTTAGACTAAGATGAGTTTGTTATAATAGCCCTTGTAGGCCTAAGCAACCTACAAGATACTTTTTTTCATAACTATTTCCATCCTCTAATATTTTAACGAACTTACAATACTGATGGAAATCTATCGAAAAGACTGGTGTGTGCACACCGGTCTTTTTTGGTGGGATTAAGACACAAAAAACCACTCTTTCACCATGAAAGAATGGTTAGGCTATAGCTTATACTTCTACGACTTCCAAGTCTTTTCCACCTAGGAGAATAAGGTATTTATCAATCTTATCTATTTGATAGGCTTGGCTGAGTGCTTTAGCATAGAGGCTCATTTGACCTTTGTAACGTTCCTTAAGTTCACTAGGATGAGTGAAGCGGTCCGTCTTATAGTCAAAGAGGACAATACGGTCTTCAAGAAGAAGGTAGCCATCGATGATACCACGGACGACAAAATCTTCTTTACTAGCGGGATCTTCTGCCAACATAGCAAATGGTGCTTCACGACGCAACTTACCACGGTTAGCTAGAATGAGCTTCCCAAGTTCGGTGTCAAAGAAGCCTAGTAACTTTTCTAACTGCACACGCGCCTTAACTTGATCATCTGCCGATACCCGACTCAACGCCTGTGTCAAATCTTGGAGGGTCACCTTGTCAGAAAGAATCAAGCGTTGCATGAGTTCATGGGTGGCTGACCCAACTGCAGCTCCAGTGACCTTAGTTTTTTGCCCAAAGTCTGGAAGCTCAAAGGTAGTGGTAGTCTCAAGAGGTTGCACTTCCTCTTTCTTGTCCATAATATCCACCCCTTCGGTATCCATAACAGGTTCGTAGAAGGCTTTGAGCTGGCTCGGCGTACGCACAGATGGTAGATCAATCGCTGGTGCATAAAGTTGGTTGAGTTTTTCAACACTTTCTAAGACAGTTAGAGCACGCTTAATGTCTTCCGTCTGGCGATTGTTAGATAAATCATCAGCATTTACTGCTGCTTGAACTTCAACCTGACCAATAGCCTCTGGCGTCAACTCCTCAGCCTCAACAAAGCGAACAGTAAACTTGAGATCCTTTCTCATAAAGGCGGTATCCAAAGCCATAACCCAATCCTGATAAGTAGCGATTTGGTCACGTAGAGCTACTGGTAAGCGATTATTTTCGACATCCGTACCAAATTGCTGGGTTAATTTTTCCTTACTCCCCTTACCAACTAGGTAGAGTTTTTTCTCTGCACGAGTCATTGCAACATAGAGCAGACGCATCTCTTCTGAGATACTTGCTCTGCGCTCTTCCCTACGATTTTCCTGGAAGGTTAGGGTCTCTAGAACAACATTTAACTTGGGCAAATTGGTGTTTATCTGGTCTTTAAGGTCAGCTAGGTACTTAATGCCAAGTCCTTTTTCACGGTTGATAATATACTTACCACTTAGTCCATCCCTACTGTGACCAATGAACTTGCGATTCATCTGCAAGACAAAAACATACTTGAATTCTAGCCCCTTGGACTTGTGAATAGTCATGAGGCTAACGGCATTTTTGGGAACCAAGTCTGTCACTTCCTCTAGGTCGTTACCGCTAGAAATGATCTTATCAATCATACCAATAAAACGAGAAAGTCCCTTAAAACCAGTCTTTTCATAGGCATTGGCACGCAAAGCAAGGGCGTAGAGATTGGCCTGGCGTTGCTCAGCTCGTGGAAGACTGCCAACATAATCATAATAGAAACGATCGTCGTAAATCTTCCAAATGAGGTCGTAGAGCGAGTGCCACTTACTGTAATCACGCCAATCTGCCAGAGTCTCAGTGAAAAGAGTCAACTTGGCATCAAGTCCTTGTGTGACAACTTCCGGATGAAGCCCTGTTTTAGTGCAAGCTACAAGAAGCTTGTCATAGAACTGTCCTTCGTCAGCCTGAACAGCAATACGAGCCAAATCATCCTCGTTGAAATTAAACATCGGTGAACGAAGGAGGGCAACGAGGGCATAGTCATTAAGAGGATTATTGATGGTACGAAGGGTATCCAACATAATCATAACTTCTAGCGACTCTAGGTAACTTGACTTGTACTCGTCAGGAACCAAAGGAATTCCGTGCTCCTCGAAGCTTGCCATCAAGTCCAGATAGGTGTTGCGAGTTGGTGCTAGGAGGGTAATGTCCTCAAAACGTACACCCTGCTTATGAAGGTTGATAATTTCTTTGATAACCAAGGAAATCTCACCACTACTGATAGGTTGATCAGCACCTTCTTCGTCAGGAGTCACACTTGCTTCATCACTATTGTAAATCAGAACCTCAGTCTCATTTTCAGGATGGGGCTCTTTTTGCTTCTCGCTACCTGCTACCAACATGTGTGTCTTGTCATAGAGGATGTCCCCGATTTCCTGATCCATGAGGTGGCTGAAAACACCATTGGTCGCATCAAGAACTTCAGATTGGCTACGGAAGTTCTCTTTAAGGAGAATCAGCTTACCTGCATCTGGATTTTCAAGGAAAAGCTGGAACTTGCCATTAAAAATCTGAGGATCTGCCTGACGGAAACGATAGATGGATTGCTTGATATCTCCCACCATGAATCGGTTGTGACCGTTAGAGAGGAGCTCCAACATGCGTTCTTGGGTATGGCTATTGTCCTGATACTCGTCTACCATTACTTCATGGTAACGGTCACGGTAGCTGGCTGCCACCTCTGGATTTTCCTCCAAAATACGGATGGCAAAGTGGGCAATATCTGAGAATTCAAAGGCATTTTCCTGAATCTTGGCCTGTAAATACTGGTCTGAAAAATCAAGCACAAAGGACTGGAGCAACTCCAATAGAGGTAGGATATCATCATTATGCTTGGTCAAAACCTCGAGAACTGTTAGTTGGGTATCAAGCTCTCGCAACTGGGCCACAAACTCATTTTTGGTCTTGTTGTAAGCTTCCTTGTAGGCCTTGAGCTCCTCATCTTTAGGACGAGTCATATTTGTCAAACTGGTCCCTCCTGACAGAGTCAAGAGTTGTTTGAGCAAGTCCTCCATATCGGTTTGGTCATTGGCCAAAGCTCCCTCCAGAAGGCTAATGGCATCTGACACATTATTCAGATACTTGGCCTTGGCAAATTCACGCTGAGCTAGACCTAAATGGTCTCTTAAGAAGGCTAAGAAATCAGCCAACAGGCCATCTTTGAGCCCCTCTAAAAGCTCAACTTTAGCCTTGTCTGGCTTGGCATCCGTCTGCCCTTTTAAGAGATTCTGACGTAGCCATTTTTCAGGACCTGCAGTAGCCTGAGAAAAGTTATAGACATCGTAAACTAGATCACGGAAGGCCTTACTAGTCTTACCATTTCCAGCGAAGTTGCGGACCAATTTTTGGAAAAGTTGGGTATCCTTCCCTTGCATGTAATCGTTGAAGAGATCAACATAAACCTCATTTTTCATGAGTGTCTGCTCAGCAGGATCTGTCATGATGCGAAAAATAGGTGACACCCCCAGGAGATAGCCATACTGATTGACCAATTTCTGGGTGAAGGCATCCATGGTTCCAATATCAGCCGTCCCAATCTTGGCTATCTGGTCTGAAAGAAAGGCACGCTCTTCATCCGTCTCAACCTGTCCCAACTGCTCTGTCAGACGCTTTTCCAGACGCTCTTTTAACTCTCCTGCAGCCTTTACCGTAAAGGTTGAGATAAAGAGTTGGTCAATACCAACGCCACGTCCAATCATATCAAGGATACGCTCAACCATGACAAAGGTTTTTCCTGATCCGGCCGAAGCTGACACAAGAATATTGCTACCATTACTGTAAATGGCCTCAATCTGCTCAGGTGTTAACTTGCGTTCCTTGTCAGAAGCTGCTTCTTGGGCAATGCGTTCCTTAATCTCTGTTGGACTTAAAAAAGCTTTAGTCAACATGGTTGTCCTCCTGGTCTTTTTTGTCTGCTTTTACAGCTTGATCAGTGACTGGAAAGGGGATGATATTTTCAGCAACTTGCATCTGATTCTTGTCCTCGTCTTTTGTCATCAGCTCCAAATAGGCTTCCTTCTTGCCCTTACTTGGTAAACGCAAGAGTTTACGAGCCTGTCCCATGTGGCGGTCAGCCTCAAAATGAGTAATTGCCTTGATTTGATCCCCTTGAACAGACTTGCCATCCTCGGTATAAGGATTGACCGCAAAATTCCCGCTTCGAATAACCTCAGCAGCACCTGTAAAGAGCTTGATATTGTAGTCTAGCAAGGTTTCTAGGTCCTCCTTGTCATAGGTGACAGTCTTTTGTAAATCATAGTTCCCACCAGCCAAATGCTCTGTTTCTGAAGCCACAAAGAGTCCCTTATAGGTTAATTCCTTATGAGCCTGAGCTGCTAGCTTATCCAGACCAAACTGAGCTAAGTTAAGCTGTGGGTCCTGCATGTGAAGATACATGGCACCAAAAAGCTGATCAGCATCAACCTTATAGGTCTGACGGAGGGCTTCCAGATAGGTCACCAATTGCGGACTGAGGCCATTGTAGAATTTCTGAATGTCAAAGACATTTTTACCTGATTTGTAGTCAACGACACCCAGAGCCCCATCCGTTAAACGGTCCACACGGTCAATAATCCCTGTAATCTTGATGCTATTTGCTAAAAGCAAGTCAAACTTAGCTTCCTCACGCTCAACTTTAACGGCCGCATTGTCACGCAAAACACTGGCAGTTGAACGGGCGATATCTTCCAAAATCTGACGAGACAAGCGACTCTCTTGGTCCTCTGTATAGAGAATTTCAAAAGGTTGTTCCTGATTGGTCTGAGCAATAGCCTTTTCCAATTTATCATCGAAGTTTTCTGACGAAGAATCACCCATCACACGCTCAAAGACACGGTGCAAATAAGTCCCGTGGTGTCGGGCATCTGGATGGATGGACTCCAACTCTTCAAGTCCCAAAACATAACGCAAGAAATAAAGATATTGGTTGTTATAGAAGGTCGTCAGAGCCGAAGCTGATAATTTTAGTGGTTCTTCCCCCGGAAAGACCAGCTGCATGACCTGATCATCCACCTTGGTCGTCGTCACATCGTCAATCACATTTGGAATCAAGACTTGATCCTTATCAAGTCGCTTACGGAGATAACGCACAGCAACTGACCAGAACGTCTGCGTTTCCTTATCCAAATCATCATCTAGATGGCTGCTGTTAAGGGCAATGACAGTCGATAAGAGGTCCTTATAGTTCCCAATCTGGTCACCCTTAGCCTCGAAACGATTACGTCCCTTTTCAACCAAAGGAAGACCAATCTCAAGAAGTTCCTTCAAATAAACCGACATGTCATCCTGCGTCTCATTGAGAATTTGTGGCTGACTAAGCACCAATTGTTCACTAGCCGCATTGAAAAGCGACATAGCCACAAAATGCCCCCGCTGACTATTACTCTGCGTAACAATATCCAAACTCCTATGCTCATCCGTCGCCTCATTGATACGACTACGCTCCTCATCAGACAGGAGACTCTTATTTTGCCCAACCTTTGGAAAATGCGACTGAGTCATGCCTAAGGCAAAAACATAAGGAGCTGAATGTGGTTGAATCAAATCGTATTTCTTCACATTGACCACATCAACAGTGGCTGGAACCGTACGATAATCACAGGCCAACATTCCCGAACGCAAAATGGACAAAAAGTCGTCCACTGACAGCGATTCGTCTCCAAAAATAGTCTCAACCTGCTCCAAGAGTTGGGTGAAAGCCTTCCAGACCTGTTCATTCTGTTCTTTTTCAGCCTCACTGGCCTTGGCAGTCAAAGAAGCCATCTGACTTGGCACTTGCACAGCCTCTAAAAAGACCACAAGTTTCTTGAGTAGACTAGAACCCTTCTGTTTGCGACTGTTAAGTAATTTGTCCAAAGGCTCTACCAGTTGTGAGCGCAAGGCATTAAGCTGGTCTAAATCATACTTATCACGACTATTGGCCGTAAAATCAGACAAGAACTTGTGACGCCCCTTGATATCTGCAAAATTGACATAATACTCAAAAAGGTCTAAGTCCTCTTGAGTAAAACCGCCATAGAGACCTGATTTTACGAGATTAAGCAAATCCTCGGCACGAAAATTATAGCGCTTGATACGCTCTAGCGAATCCACAAACTGCACCAAAGGATGGCTAGACATGGTTTCTTCCTTACCGAAATAATAGGGAATATCAAATTTTCGGAAAATCTGACCCACCTGAAGCTTATAACTCTCCTCATCACCAAGCAGGACCAAGATATCCTTGTAGCGCTTGCCATCCGCCAGCAACTGACGAATACTCTTGGCAACCTGAGCCACTTCTTCCTTTTGGTTGACCACTTCCCAGACCTGCAAGGCTTGCTTATCCTGGGCAGTCAGCTGCTCGTCTACCGTACTAAAATCATGACGGCTCTCCAAAAGGCGACTAATACGTGCAAAAGAAGGATTGCCCTCCTTGTCCGTCGTTACATAATCTGGTGTCACCTTATAGGTCTGAGCTAAAGTCCTCAAAAAATCCACTGAGGCCTGATAAACATTGCCATAAACAAAGTTAGCCTTATAAGCTTTTTGACTGGCATAAGTCCCAATGACAATCTGGTGGCACTTATCATTCAAGAGTGCAACCAGTGCTTCCTCCTCGGCAGAGAAACGCGTAAAGCCATCAATGACCAAAACCGTGTTACTCAAGGCCTTATCTAGGTGGCCTGAGGTAATCTCCTTGAAGAAGGCACTGAGTTTGGATTGATTGTCGAAATCTCCCGCCAACAAGAGATTCTGAACCGCACTGAAAATCCTTACCAAATCCTCTTGTTTCTCCGCCTGATCCAAATGCTGCAAATCCAGAACTGTCATATTAGCCTGCTGCAACTCTTTGTAAAGGTCCACCAATTGATTAATAAAGTTACTATCCTTGCGTAAACGACCATAAACCTTGAGCTCATCATCGTCCATATGTGACAAGACCTTATAAAAAATCATGGCCAGACCAGTATCATCCAACTGAGTTTTTGGGTTACTCGTATTGAGAATAAAGTACCTAGCCATCTGAGTAAAACGAGTCACCGTAATCTCAAAGGACGCTGACTGAGGCAGGTATTCCAATACCTTACGCTCCTTCTCAAATGATAGGGCATTAGGGGCAATATAAAAGACCCTCTTTCCCTTTTGAGCATAGCTAGTCGCCTGCTCCGTCAGAATTTCTGTTAAATCCTGAGACATATCCGTATAAAGTAATTTCATAAGACGTCCCTTTCTTGTCTCTACACCAGTCGTTAGGCTAAGCAATCGCCATTCACCTAGCGCTAAGAACCACTAATCCTTGCTATTATAACACAGAATGAAGTAACAATCAGACTCCTCCCTCACCCCTTCCTCCTCCGATGTCCTAAGCTTCGGACATAAGCATAAGCTCAACAGCAAAGAGCCCTACTTTATGGATCTGTAACGAAAAAAAGAGCCAAATCCTTTGATTTAGCTCTATATATTTATTTAAAAATCAATTCCTGTTTGAAGAGGTAATCACCACTGCTTGTAATCAGATTGGCATCACTATACTTCCTAAGAATATCCTTGGCTGAGTGAAGGTTAAGACCAGAGGTCTTCTTCTGATTTTCTTCCTGCATAATGGCATCAAGGTCAACTTTTTCTTCTTGCGTCCTATTTTCCATGACGAAATGGTAACTCCCATCCTTATCATGGCGATGAAAACTAAAATTGATTTGACTGGCAGGCACCTGCTTACTCTCATCAATCGCATTACTAAAGAAAATGGACACCAGCAAGGTCAGGTCAACCACGTTCATGGTAAAGCCTGAAATCTCCTCAGGAATATCACAAGTCACTGGAATATTACTACGTTTAGCCTCCATCATACGAGCCGAAAGAAGACTACGTAAGGGCAAGGATTGAATATTTTCTAGCTTAGGATTATCAATGACACGGAAACGTTCAAACTCCTTGGCACTCTCTCTAAGAACATTCTGATACACCTGTTCAGCAAGGGCCTCTTCCTGGTCACGCACTTCCTCTGAAAATTGTTCCACAACCGTCTGATAAGACTGTCTGTATTGTAACAATTCATTGTAGAGAAGATCAATCTTTTTGTTGGCTTTGGTCAAACTATTCAAATGTCGTTTTTCCTCCATGGCCAAACTCTCTTCCAAATACTGCCTAGACAGTTGATTAAGATGAGCAACTAGGAAAATAAAGGCCACCGCAGACAAGAGAACCCCTAACATACGAAGTCTCAATTCCAAATCTAAAGAATAACCAGGTAACCAGTCATCTAAATTCATACTGAGAAAGATTCCCAATAAATAAGTAGCCATGGCTAAGGCCGCTCTTCTAGAAATCTGGAGGTTATGGAAAGAGTCATCACTATAGACCTTCCAACGCTTCAAATCCAAGCCCAAGAAACGGTCAAAAACAAAATAAAGTGGCAAAATCAAACCGTAAGATAAGAGATAGAAAAGTGCATTAGACCCCACCTCAGCTACAGGGAGATTTAAGAGAAGGGGAATAAAGAAGAGTCCCAATAAACGATAAAGCAAATCTGATGTCACCACTGGAAACAAGGTATGAAAAGCATACTGCGTTACCGTCCAAGTCTTTCCTTTAGCCAGAATAGCCAAAACCATCAGAATAAAGACATCAGCAATCATGTTCATACTCTTAATATTATACTGAAGGACCACATCTAGCAGGGCTAAGGTCAGAAACACCGTCCAGGAGATACGAATGTCTGTCATTCGTTTGAAAATAGCACAGTTTATCGTCAGCGTTATAATAATCTGAATGGCTAGAAAGGCATCTGTATTATAGAGATTTAAAAAATTTATTCCCAAAAACGATTCAAACATCGAATCTCCTTTCTATATATTTTTTACAAGTTGTTTAGCATTCAAATTGCTGTCTATAGATGAACTTATCATTCTTAAAGCTAAGTTTAGACTGAGGGTAACGCTCCATAATATCTTCGAGCTGTTCATTGATTGACAGATGATTCTCGTACGCCTTGTGAGGTGCATCAGCACTGTCTTGCGAAAGGGTTGTCTCTACAGAGAGAACCTGAACCTCACCACTTTGGTAATAAGACAGACGAACTAAGCTATTTTCTTGACCATGAGCTCTCAACAAGGCATTGTCCAAGAAGGTCATTAGGACAGCTGATAAATCCACTATATCAATATGGGATGGGGATATAGGGTCTGGAACCTCCATGATAAAATCAATTCCAACAGCATTAAACTCCATATACTTACTCTCAATGACGGAACGTAACAATTGAGAAAGCAGGTTGGAAATATCTGGCATAACCTTGCTGAAGGGAACTTCTTCCTCAGATAGGTTTTGACTGTCTCCCTCTTGACTAGTAGCCAGAACAGTCTTAGCCTTCTTAGGTACAACTACCTTAGGCACTCCATCACGGTATAACTCCTGATAAAGATGGAGGATATGCCTACTAGATTCCTGTAAGCTCTGGAAATGACGTTCCTGCTCCTCTTTCAACTCCAGAAAAAGTTCATCCTTTATCCACTGATTGGCATAGGAAACAACGATAAAGAAGGCGCCTGTTGCCAATAGAACGACCAACTTAGCATAATTGTTAACCACTTCCACAGGCCAGATACTAGCAAAGTAAGGCATGAATTCATTTAAAAGCCCATATGAAAGAAAGGCAAAGCTAACCCCAATAACAATAGGGGTGAAGTGTATGCGCAAGCGCTCCTTTTCCTCGACCTGCAAATATTCATAACCAATAAAACGGTGAACCAAGAGGTAAATAGGATAGGTAACTACCACACAGATAAACTCCGTTAAAGATTCTGGAATACGGCTAGTCAAGTCGGCTCCCAAAAGTAAAGGAAAGACGATTAATGACAAGCCCCGTATAATGATATTAGTTGTTCCCCAGGCATAAAAGCTATTAAATACCGGCTCTATCCATGGCAAGTCTGGACGTTTGTAATAACTAAAACAAAATAATATGAGAGGATTAAGTAAAAATTTGAATCCCATAGGAAGAAGGGGAGTCAAAACAACTGACAAAAGACCACCTAATAAAAGTAGCCTCCAAGAAATCTTGACCCTACCAGCTGCATGAAACATCAGATAATTGACAAAGAAAATCAAGAGTGTATCTATAGATACTAGCCAATGAAAATCTTTAAAAACAGCAAATAGCGATTCAATAATAGAAGTCATTCTTTTCCCCCTCTCCCTTTAATCTGATTTAAGAAACTTCCTCAAAAATCCCCTAGGAAGCCCTTTTTACAACACTACTCATTATATAGCTTTTTGTAAGTTTTCACAATAATTAATTTTCTAATAAAGTCTATAATACCTCTAAGAATCCATTTATTTATAGAAGATGGACTTACTATTAAATTAAAGTTACAAATGTAACATAAAAAGTTGAGACAATTTTATCTCAACTTTTAGGTTATAACATTACTTTTTAAGACTTTCACCCTTGTCAGGTCTAGTCAGCCTTGTAGTAGAATTGTTTGGCGTCAGATTGTCCACTTCCTGATTGGGTCACTAGGATACGGTCTTTGGTATTATCTGAAGCATCAGGATAGTCTCCTGATACATTCGGTAATGTCGTACCTTTCGGGATGAAAAAGATTATTGCGCCATACATTCCTGTTCTTAGGCTCGCTCTCAGGTAGCCATTTTCAAGACTAGAATTAGCATTTTGAACCTCATAATCTGTTGGTGCAGTTACTTGATCCTTAGAAAATGTCAAACTATTACCATTCCCATTCTTCCAAGTCCCTTCAAGGCTTTGGAAGTTATTATCCTTGATAGCATTAACATCCATGCCTGTTTGATCGGTCTTAGTTTCAGTTTTCGATTCTGTTTTGGCCTCTGATGAGCTTGATGATGACTCTGATGTTTGTGAAGAACTTGAAGATTCTGAGCTATCAGACGTGCTAGCACTAGAGTAATGCTTGAGTAGCTCTTGGTAAGCCTCTTGCATGTCGTCTGGTGCCACCTTATAGGTCTGAACAGCCTTCTTATCATAATTGCCCTTCCAGTAGTTCGTCACATAATAAACAGTACCATTAGATCCGAGAACAATTTGGTAAGAATCCTTATCTTGGTCAACCAAATCCTTATAGAGCTTGTTGTAGCCATTATAATTGCCACCAGTTTTATCATCAGCTGAAAAGTCCTTAAAGAGGGCTTTTTGTTCAGCGGCATCATCTTCATACATAGCATGTTTCTTATCCTTCAAGGTATAAAGACGGAAGGATGATGTTGGGCTATAGTCGGCGGTCTTACCACTATTTTCATTAATTCCTAGAGCAAAGGAATCAACCGTGTTTTTATAGTCCTTGAAATCATAGTTTGAGACTTCCTTACCATTGATGATACCACTCGGAACACCAGTAATATGTTCATAGCCATCCGCATTGATGAGATTAGCAAGTATGGTAATCGTTTGGCTGCTACCTTTTTCCTTAGGTGCCTTAAATGAAAGGAAGGTTGGACTACCATCATTGACCTTAGTGATACTGTCAAAACTGCTTTGAACTAAAACAGCATCCTTGGCATAGTCAGACTGATAGAGCCATTTCCCAAAAGCTTCCGTGATAGACTTAATGTCCTCAGTCGAATAGTCTGCAATATAAGTGGTTTCCTTATCACCATTAACATCCGTCTTAGTCTTGATATCTGCATTTGGCTTATTTGGATCGTTAGAAGACGACTCTGAGCTTGCGTCGCTACCAGAGGATGAACTACTTGATTCCAAAATATCCTTAATAATGCTTTTAACTTGGCTACTTGAAGAACTAGACGAAGCCTCGCTAGACTCAACGACTTCAGAACCTCCCTCAACCTGAGTATAGGTGTTTGAGTCAGTCATTTCAACCTTTGCATCTCCTCCAGGCACCATACTTGGTGTGATACGGATAGTACCATCTGAGCTACCGTCAGTTCCAGCCAACTTAAAGCTCAAAGAACGGTCTTCACCGGCTTGGGCATTGGCCTGATAGGTATCCCCAGTCTCCGTATTTTTAACTTCGTATTTGTCTCCCTTGATTTTTCGGACTTCAAAACGCACCTTGTTCCCGGTATTCTTATCGACAACGGTTGTGGCATAAACTCTTGAAGACGATGTAAAAGCCGTGCTCTGAGTGTATTTTCCAAGTACCATGAAGACCAAAAAGACAATCAAGGCCAAACCGATAAACTTTTTATGTTTAAACTGTTTCATGAGGTCCTCCTAGATAAATAGATAGCCAACAACATAGCCAAAGAGGGCGATACAAATCAAGAGCAAAATTTCCAAAACTAAAAACCAGCTAAACTTGAGATCTCCCAAACCAACCTTAGACAAGACTTGTCTGAATTTAGAATTTTTCTGTCTGCTTAAACCACTAGAAAGAGCAAAACCAGTCTTAGCAGCTTCGGCAACTTCCTTATCACTTGGCTTGCGACCATACTGCACTTGGAAGTCAATCAGCCATTCATCATATTGTTGCATTTATTTCTCCTTCTTCTGAAGTGTGACGAAAAAGAGTAGGGCATAAACTAGGCAATGAAGTACCAAAGCCCACCATTGGCCCCAGAATTCACCTGTAGACCCTTGAAAGGCCTCCAACTGGCTCTTAGGAACAGGGACCCTGTACTTAGCCAAACTAGATGGCAAGTCTGACAGGTCACTAGAAATCCCAAAAAGCTTGTGCCCATAACCTAGATAGATAAATTTTTGTACCCAATCAATGGCTTTTGGCAAAGACAGGATAGTTCCCGACAATGAAAATTGCATGATACCCACAACAACTGCTAGGATAACAGAGGTAATCTCAGATTTGCCAACCAAGGCTGAGATAAAGAGGGCAATAAAATGCGACGCCAAGAAAACCAGGAGCACTGTAATCCCAACTTCCCAACGGTAGGAACCAAAAATATGACCAGCGTCTGGAAATTCCTTGTCAAAGAACTTACTAAAGACAGAGTAAGATAGGATAAAGACAATGGTTTCCAAAACAGCAAAGAAGGCGTGAATCCCCATACTAGCCAAGGCGAAGGCTGAACGACTCAAACCTGAGAAAAAGTCACGGTTGAGGACCGAGCGTTCCTTAGAAATATAAATACTGTTTTGAACCACAATCAAGAGACTGGTTGAGAAAAGCAAGAGAAAGAGGGTCATTCGAGTTGTTTCGAAATCTTTCAAAAATCCCTTGTCTTGGATATAGAGGATTAAGCCTTCGAAAGCGACAATGCCCAGAAGAACCTTCACAAAATCCATGTAGTGGTGTTTAAATTTATACCAACTTAATCGTAATGCTGCGTTCATAAGTCTCCCTAAATCTTGTAAATACGTGTTGAAGCATTGAGCTCTTGATAAACATCTGCTATATTCATATCCATATATTTACGAATCATATAAGGATCGCTAGTCTTGTATTCCAAAAGCAACTCTTCATAGGTTCCTGCAAATGTCGGACGTCCCTTAGACAAGAAGATGATCTTGTCAAAAATAGCCAAATTTTCTGTATTGTGAGTAATAACCACAATAGACTTGTTAGCTGATTTAGCCAAGATTTTCAAGGTACGTAAGAGATTACGATCACTAAGGGCATCCAAACCTGAAGACGGCTCATCAAGAATAAAGTAGGGACTAGGGCTAAGAAGCTCAATACCAATAGAGACACGGCGTTTTTGCCCACCAGAAAGCTCTGAGATCTTCTTATTAGCAAATTCCGTCAAGCCTAAATCATCCATGATGCCTGCAATGCGATGCTTTTTAGTCAGCTTACCACTCCCTTTCAGATGGTGGTCCGCATAAAAATCAAAGGTCTCAGATACCTTGAGGTACTCACGTAGGAGATTTTGTTGAGGTACATAGGACCAAGAGCGTGAACCCGCAGTCACAGGTTTGCCATTTTCTAAAATACGAAATTGTTGGCAAGTCGGTTTAAGCTGGCCTAGGAGAATCTCTGTTAACGTTGTTTTCCCTGAACCAGAAGCACCCAAGATACCGACAACTTGGCCAGTCTCCATAGTAACATCCAAATCTGTAAAGAGCTGGTTATCATTTCCCTTATATTTGAAACAGATATGTTCAAATGTTAATTGATTGGTTTCCATTAATATCTCCTAAGACATAAGTAACATCAAAGCCACAATTAGAATGGCTCCGATAATAAGAACGATGACATTGATATTGAAGAAGAGAATCAAGCTTAGTAGAATCACAAAGGCAAAGGCCGCAAAGAGGTAATTTTTAAGAGGTGACTCTTTAGTCTGAGTCACCGCAACAGGTTCAAAAGGGATTTCCTTTTTACCTGATACATTGCTAGCATCAGTGGTCGTCCCCTTGTCAACTTCCAAGGTCTTTCTCTGAGCCTGTCTAAGCTTTCGGTCGTATTGTAACTTCTCATGGTCTGAGAAAAAGATTGAGCGAATCGTGTAGAGCTCACTGCGCAAACGCTCACCTTCTTTATCCAAGGTACCATTTGTCCAGAGCTCCTCCAGCTCCTCACGTAAAAAGGAAAGGGCCACGAAACAATCTTGAGCCGACATCTCTGGAGAGATACGGTTACTGACCTCTCTTAAATAGGGCACTTCCTGTCCTGTCTCTGTATCAATTGCTTTGTAGTAGTCTATCATGAGATGAATTTAGCAAAAATAGCTTGAAGTTCTGACAAATCTTCCTTAACCACTTCTTGGGTTTGGTTGACTTGTGCATTGACTGAAAAACGTGCCACAACAGTATTGCTTCGAGGGTCCGACACTGTCACAGTAACAATTTGTTCTGAGTCAAAGGCATAGGTGACTTGCGCCAAGAGATCGCCTTTCTGACGAGGTTGTGGCACTTGCCCTTCCACTTGTCCTAAAATCTTCACAGCAAATGGATTCTCGTAATTTCCTTCTGTGATACGAAGCTTGAACTTGCTCTGTCCATCCACAACCGCAAAGAGATCCTTAGTAACAGCCAAAGGCAAGACCGAGTTACGTGGAACCACAACACTATTATAGTAGTCACCCACAAAGCTGTAGTTTTTGTTTGGATTTTTCTTGAAGAGCAGACCGATTCCCTGAGAGGTAACATCCTTAACAACTACTCTATCTGTCTCAGTTGTCTTACCATCCTGGTGTTCAGAGAAGCTAACCTCATTATTGACGATAAGGTCAGCCAAAATAGAAGCTCCCTGTGCCACGATAGTGTCTGGATTAAGGTCAAACTTAGGTTCCAAACCACTCATCAGGCGAATCATCTGACGAATCATTGGCATACGTGTTGACCCACCCACAAGAAGAATATGGTCAATCTCTTCCCATTTCAAGCCAGATGCTTGAAGGGTAGATTGCACCTTGATTTCAGTATCTTTGAGAAGGTCCAAGGTAATTTCATTGAAAATCGCTTGAGTAATCAAGACACCGTAACCTTGACCATTGACATAGTGCTCATAGAGAGCTTGGTCATTCACAGATAGACTAGTCTTAATCTGCTCAGCCTTATATTGAAGTTGAATTTTTTCCTTCTCGGAAAGGTTAGTCATATTGACCCCTTGTTTTTCCAACTCCTGCATGATGTAGCCCACAAGACGCTTATCAAAGTCAATCCCACCAAGGCGTGAATTCCCGTCAGTTGCCAAAATATCATAGGCATGATCAGCCACGCGCATGATGGTAACGTCAAATGTTCCTCCACCTAGGTCAAAGACCAAGACATTGCCTTGGGCATTTTTAGTGTGGGCATAGGCAATGGCCGCAGCTGTAGGCTCATTGATAATACGCAAAACATTAAATCCTGCAATACGACCAGCATTCTTAGTTGCCGCACGTTGATCTGACGTAAAGTAGGCAGGCACTGTGATAACAGCGTCCTTGATACCATCTGCCTGACCCATCTCCTGACCAACTACATAAGCGCGTTTACGAAATTCGTTCAAAACCAAGGCCGAAAGAATAATAGAATTGACACGTGTGTGGTCTGGTGTATCACTAGCAATTGGACGCCCAATATCACGTTTAAAGTCAAATTTAAAATTTTCTGTACTTCCGATTTCTGTCCCACGTTCAATGGCTTCCTTACCAAAAGACACATGGTTTTGGCCACTAATATTTGAGAAATAAACCGCTGAACGTAGGACCTGATCGTCATTCGTTCCCATCGGAATAATCTCTGGCACATCTTCACGAACAACAGCCATGACGGAATTCGTTGTTCCTAAATCAATACCAATCGCTTTTTTTCTCATAACAATTTCCCTTCTAGCCTCATTTTGAGTTTACTTGACTATCGCTCCAAGCAGGCATCCGCTTAGATTATCTCCATCATCGCTGTCACATAAAACTCCAAAAGAGTAAAGTTATTCCAGTCTAGTTTTTTTCACTATACTATATTATCACAAAAAAAGAGACTATAAAATAGGAAAAAAGGGAGTAGGACCGAACAACTTTTTAAAAATTGTTCCTTGTCCCACTCCCTTGAGTATTAGTTGATTTGAAAGACTTGATGAACTTAGGAAGCCCAGAGCTATTGCCCTCCTAAATTGTCATGTTTATAGCAACCTCTCTCCTAACTTAATCAATTGAACTCTCACCAACATAGATAATTTCTAAATTACCCAAGGAAACATCGCCTTTGATGTAGAAGTCCTTGCTGGTCAAATTGCTAGGATTTTCCTCATGCTGTACAGCTGAGAGAGAATTATCCACATTCACATGCACTCGCCAATCACTGGGCACATAGAGACTAAGACTTCCAAGAGAAACGTCCACGTCAAACTGGGCAGACGGCCCCTCAATACGGCAATTATCAAAATAAACGGAAGCCTGTCCTAAACTAACATCTGCACTCCCATGCGTAAATTGCTTGTCATTGAGATATTTGGTCACTGCTGAAAAAGTGACATCAATATCATTTCCACCATTATTAGCCTCCGAACCAGTAGAACCCAATCCAAAACGATTCTTTGTTTTACTAGAAGAATTGAAGAGAATGTTCAAGCCAATAACTGCAAGAATGGAAGAAAGGATGACGACCGAATTAGACACTGGAAGAAAATGGAACTGTCCATTGAGTGAGAAAAGAGCCACAATACCATAGGCGAAACCAAGACCAAAATGTCGCTTCAAAAGACTAGAAAGGGATAAGATAGCCAGTAAGACCACCCAGGCCAACATCCAAATACTAATTTCCCATTTTATAAAGTAGTTCTGTACAATTACCAAAGCTGCCAAAAGGATCAAGAGGACCCCAATTAATTTCTTTCTCATTATCTTACCTCATTTCGTTTAGTCGTTCTTTTAAAACTTGATAGTAGCGTCTTGATACATGAACCTGCTTGTGGGTCTGATAGAAATTCACCGTGCTGGTCCCTGAAAAAGACTTCTCCAAAGAATAAATCTGCTTAGCATTAACAATCGTCGATTTGGAAATCCGACAAAAGGCAATCGGAAGCAATTCTTCCAATTCGTAGAGTTTTTGCTTTACCTCATATGCCTCATCCTTAGTATGACCATAAATTTTCTCCCCGTCTGTTTCAAAAAAGAGAATATCTGCCAAATCCAGAAAATATTCACTGCGATCCTTGTAAAAAGCTAAAGGAACTAACTTTTGCTTTAGAATAGACTCTTGGAGCTGGGCTAATTCCTGTGTTAACCGAGGAGCTCGAATCAAGATTTCAGGCTCATCCATGGATGGGTCTAATTCGATTCTAACTTTCATAAGACTCCTTTCCTGTCCTTTTGATGCTTCCATTATAACAACTGCTTTACACAAAACAAGGCCTTTTGGGCAAGTGGCACGGTTTAGCCCCTAAGAGGTAAAAACAGACAAACAAAAGAACCTGGCTGTTGCCAAGTTCTCATTTTTAGTGTGGAGGACTCCCTCCCATTTGTAATCTGTTCAATGCTGACTAACTGGACAAGCAACTACTACTTCACAGTATCTTCACGACTCACTTTTTGTGATTCACCAGCCTTACCATTGATACGGTAGTCGCTGTAGTTAGAACCACTACTGCTAGAGTCGCTATCGTCACCAACATATTCCACATTACATGACCAAGAGATTTTATCTTTGATATCTCCTGATGACTTAAATTTCGAATCATAACCATAATAGAAATCATAAACTGCTGTGAAGGTCACCTTGAAGGTCTTCTCACCAGTCTGAACGACTTCTGTGACGTCAACATCTGAGAAAGAAATACTATCAGCAGCACGGTTTTTAGCACCCGTAGTATTTCTATCAATATCAGCTGTTACATCCTTGTACATGGTATCATCAGTACCATTAAGGAAAATGTCGGATACACCATCTGGTGTTGTGTTGTGATTAGAAGCGTAGCTACCAAATTTACCGTAGGCAGCAGTCAAAAGACGATCTGCCGTATCACGATCAAGAACACCATCAGCATCTAGAGTAACCGTTTGACCTTCAGAGAGTTTCTTAATAGACAGTGTCTCTGTCTTGATAGAGCTACCATCTTCGAAATTCTTCTTAACATAAACGGCTGATGATCCAGCTACTGCTACCTTGTTAACATCTAGTTTCCCTGAGTTAAGGGTTCCAATCTTGGTACCACCAACGTAGAGGTCTCCATCCTTAAGATTAGACTTAACAGTAAAGCTAAGATACTCTACAGAAAGATTGACTTCTGTTTTAGAGGTCACATTTTCCTCAGATGAGACAGTGATATCTTGATCATTTACCTTACCAGAAGCCACAAAATTGTAAGTTCCTGGATAGAGATGATTCAATTTAGCCGTGTAGTTATTACCATCTGTAGTCGCGTAAGAAACCCCGTTAATGGTCACATTCAAATCAGCTGTATTAACAGTCAAATCAACCGTTCCAGGATCTACCACGACTCGCCACTTAGGAAAAATAAGGAACTGACGTCCAACCTTTTGCATACGTTCGCCAGACATGAGTTGGCTCTTGCTATAGGCTTGTGTACTTTTAGTGTCTGTGTACTTGACTTCAGATGTTTTAATTTCCTTTTTAGTATCAGACCATACTTGGTATTCCAAGCTATCTTTAAAGCTCTTCTTAACTGCTGCTTCATAACGCTCTGCTACTTGACCACGTGAGTAGTAATAAGAACCAAAGCCATAACCAGCAAGCGCTAAGACTGCTGCAACAACACCAGCAATAATCAGGATTTTCTTCCCTTTAGCCATAGCTGGCTTGGCTGGTTTCGCAGCCTTACCATCTGAGATAAACTGATGGATGGTTGACACATCATAACCTGAAGACTTACCAAGTAGGAATTCCTCAGGAAGGGGTTGACGTCCAACATAGGTTTTAAAAGCCTTCATCCAGATAGCTTGTGCTTCTTTAGAAGCAGCCTCTGAATTTTCTTCAGCTTGACCTTGATCTGCTTGAGATACTGGTGCAAGCTCCTCTGTTTCTAAAGGAGTCGTTTCTTCTTCGTCACCAAGCGGTACATCTTCAAATACTTCCTCGGCAACGTCATACTCATCAACTTCTTCTGTTGGTTTAGAAGGAGTGGCTTCTTGGTCCAAGCCCATTGCCGCAATGCCTTTAATAGCCTTTAAGTCAAAGTCTGCTTTCTGGCCTTCTTCAATCTCCAAAGCATGGGGCGGACGACCAACTGCCTTTTCAAATAAATCAATCCACTTTTCTTTTGTTGCCATAAAGACTCCTATAAACTTACTTTTTCAAAAAATGCTAGAGGTTTACTTATATTAGAATAGAAGCCCCACCATAAATGATGACATAATAGTAAATACGATTGCAAACAAGATTGACAAAATTACACCATTCAAAAGTGCTGCCAAGATCATTTGATAGAACTTATCAGCCTTCCACGCTGTTGTTACAGGAACAATTGTAAAGAGGTTTGCAAGTGCAAATAAGAAGTAAACAACATAGAACAAGAAAAGTGGGAAGCCAACAAGTCCAATAGCTCCGAACAAGATTGTTACGAGCAAGATCGGCAAGGCCAATGATGTCAAGCGACCAAAACGGTCAAAGCTATTCAAGAAAGTAGTCTCAGGATCACGGAAGATAGCCTTACGTGTCACAAACCCTGCCAAGATAAAGGCAAAGATGAAGAGGAAGGCAGCTAGAATACTTGCGAAGAAAGCTCCAAAACCAATGCTAGATGTATGGCTTGAAATTGAAGATGAGTAACTATCTGTTCCATAAGAACCAAAAATGCTAGCCAATGCGTTTGTTGTTGATACAACTGCGCTAACCACTTTACGTGCCATAGCGCTCAAGATTGCAAAGAAGGCAAGTCCAGTGAAGAGTGACAAGAAGATATAGTTAAGCCAACCATTGTGTTTACCATAATCTGTCATGTCTGCTGGACGACGCCATGCATTAAGCAACCATGTCCAGTAGTTTTTGAAAGTTGTCCCAAATGCTGATGGTTGTGCTGGAACAACTACAGCTTGACCGTTGATAAATTGGACGTTTTGACCTGGTTGAAGAGGTTGACCGTTAGCAAAAGCTGCTTGTTGACCAGCTTGAGCATTGGCAAAACCAGCTTGTGGTTGCGCCGCTTGATTTGGTACTCCTTGTACTGGAGCAGTTTGAGCGCCCGCAAAGGTTGGTTGAGGTTGTGCTGCCTGAGCATTGGCAAAAGGAGCTTGCGGTTGTGCTTCTTGTACACTTGCAAAAGTCGGTTGTTGTTGCGCTTCTTGTGCACCAGCGAAAGTTGGCTGTGGTTGCGCCTCTTGTGCACCAGCGAAAGTTGGCTGTGGCTGCGCCTCTTGTGCTGGTGTTTCTTGGGTACTAGCGAAAGCTGGTTGCGCTGGCGCTTCTTGTGCTGGAGCAGTTTCTACAGCTGGGGCGTCATCTTGGAACTCACCAGCTGCTAGTGCTGCTGCAATTTCTTCTTCAGTCGCTGAACGACCATTGATGGCTTCAAAAAAATCTAACCAATCTGCTTTAGTCATAATATTCTCCTTAAAAATACATAGAATGACTTTATTTTATCACAAATAGAGCTATTAATAAATGTCATTTTTATTAGAAAAAGGTTCGGAACAGACTGTCCAAACCTTTTTATCTTCTTATTTATTTCTTTGGATAGATTTCTGAATCTGACGATCCAACTCTCGTTTTATATGAGGTTCTGGCGCAAAGCGCTCTTCCCAGTCACTCGGTTTAAGGATTTTATGAGTCACTGGATCAAAGTGAGCCTTGCCATCTGGGAAAATTTTACCCATATTAGCCTCATGAACGGTATCAAAGAAAGGCTTAGGATCCACCCCCATAAGAACAAATGAACCATAGGTCAAATAAAGCAAATCTGTCAAAGCATCCACTTGGCCAACCATAGTTGACTCTGGGTGCTCCTTAGAACTAACCTTGAGCGCAGCCTTATCAAGAGCGGCATGTAGATCCAAAACAGCTTGTCCAAAGACACGCTTGTCCCCACCTGATGAAGCATAAAGGAATTCGACGATTTCTTCCAACTTGAAGTCCGAACGATGACTAGCTTCTTCTATACTATAGACACGAGGCATATCATTGGTAGAGCCATCCATCAAATGGTGGAAATCCTTAACCTTGTTAAAGTTGTCATCATCACTGGTGAATGAATTCTCTGTTTCAAAGTGAATCAAACCATAATGGGACAAGGCTTTTGCAATCCCGTTTTGGTTATTGGTATCAGTGACATGGGTAGCTTGGTCTTTCAGTTCGTCTTCACCATTTCCCATGGCAACACCAATACCAACACCAGATAGCATTTCTAGGTCATTTTCCGAATCTCCGAAGGCCATAACCTCGCTGAGTTCGAAACCAAAAACCTCACCTAGATGGGCAATTCCTTTAAGTTTAGACTGTCCAGCTGAAATGATATCAGCTGAATAAGGGCTCGAACGTGTAATCTTCACGTGTGGAAATTTTTCCTCGATAGCCTGGGTTTCACCCACTGTCGCTACCATAACCACCTGATAAACCGGTTCGCGCATGATTGTTTTGAGGGTCTCCATGCTTTGTGGCTTGAAACGACGAATTAAGGATTTGAAACTACGTTCCACCATCTTAGCCCAAGACTTTGGTACAATACGGCTTACCATTTGCCCAAACTTGCTAGTCCCCATACTGATGATATTGGAACCAACCAGTCCTGTGCTAGTCCCCAGAGAAATCTCTCTACGGTGCTTGGTAGCATAGCGGATCAAGTTGTAGATAGTTGATTTAGGGAGCTGGTTTTGATAGAGAACCTTGTCGTGGGTCAAGATATACTGACCATTATAAGTCACTGCAAAATCCAGACCCAGATTGTCCATGAAAGGCTGAACAAATCCTGGACCACGACCAGTTGCCAAACCAACTAAGATACCATCTTCCTTCATTTGACTGATGGCTTTTTTGGTTGAACTAGACACGCGTTTTCGGTCATTTAGAAAAGTCCCATCAATATCAAAAAAGACTGCTTTAATGGCCACCGAGCTCCCCTCCTTCTAACATTTTATGCTAAAATAAATTATAACATAAATATGATAGTGAGTAGTATAAATGACAAAAAAAATCCTAGTCCTTCACACTGGAGGGACCATTTCCATGTCAGCGGATAATGATGGCAGGGTCAGCCAAAACGCTGATAATCCCATGAACCATGTGGGACTTGATTTAGATAATTTAGAACTAACCATTCTCGATTTTCTTAATATCCCTAGCCCACATATCACACCCTACCACATGCTGGATATTTACAAAAAAATCAAGGAAACAGCTGGTCAATATGATGGTGTGGTCATCACTCATGGGACAGATACCTTGGAAGAAACAGCCTACTTCCTAGATACCATGGCCGTCCCTGAGATTCCAATCGTTCTAACTGGTGCCATGCGTTCGTCAAACGAGCTAGGAAGCGACGGTGTCTATAACTATCTATCAGCCCTACGCGTTGCTAGCGACGACAAGGCCGCTGACAAAGGAATCCTGATCGTGATGAATGATGAAATCCATGCAGCCAAGTATGTGACTAAGACCCATACCACAAACGTGGCAACCTTCCACACGCCAACCCATGGTCCACTAGGCATCATCATGAAGCATGATATCCTCTGGTTCAAAACTGCTGAGCCTCGTGTTCGCTTTGACTTGGAACAAATTACAGGAACAGTACCAATCATAAAAGCCTATGCAGGGATGGGGATTGGAGATGGTATCATCAGTCTCCTGGACCCTGAAAAGATTGATGGGGTAGTTATCGAGGCACTAGGTGCTGGAAACCTCCCACCACTAGCAGCAGGAGAAATCACAAAGCTTATGGACAAAGGAGTCCCTGTTGTGCTCGTTTCCCGCTGTTTCAACGGTATCGCCGAACCTGTCTACGCCTATGAAGGGGGTGGGGTCAAACTCCAAGAAGCTGGTGTTATGTTTGTTAAAGAACTCAATGCACCAAAAGCTCGCCTCAAACTCCTCATCGCACTCAGTGCCGGACTCAAAGGTCAAGAATTGAAAGACTATATCGAGGGATAAAACATGAAACTTAGTATTGAAGCAAGCGATAAATTGGAAAATAAAGATTTCCACTATGAGCTGACAGTCTCAAAAACACATATCGCCATGGTCTGTGGCACCGTGCTAGCCAGTCTAGCCCTGGTCGCATGGTTGAAGAAAAAATAAAAAGCTTGAAGCATGATCACTAGAGAAGTGACTGAACTGCTTCAGGCTTTTAATTTTCTTCATCTGGTCTATATTCAAGAATATCTCCTGGTTGGCAATCTAACTCCTTACAAATAGCGTCCAGTGTTGTAAAACGGATTGCCTTGGCCTTGCCTGTCTTAAGAACCGAGAGATTGGCTGGAGTAATACCAATCCGTTCTGCCAGCTCACCCGAGCGCATCTTCTTTTTGGCAAGTTCAACGTCCAAATTGACAATAATCATAAGCCCCTCCTAAATCGTGTACTCATTTTCCTCAGCAATGGCATTAGCCTTAGTCAAAATCATGGCAACAGCATAGAGAACAAAGCTAACTAGCAAATAACTTATGTTAAAAAAACTATAACTCTGGTTGCCTGTCCCAAATGTAAAGATACCATTATTGATAAAGGCCCCAAGAACTAGCAAATGTGCTGACCAACGAACCAACTTAGCATTTTTAGCGATAAAAATATCAGAACGATAAAGATTAATCAGAAAGGCACGTAGACACAACAAGAAGCCTATGTTGACTGACATACGAAGGAAATCAATGGTTGCTGTAAAAAGCGTCAGACTAGTGCTACTACTTTTCACGGTAACTCCCGAACCAAGAAGCATACGCAAACCTTGGTGTAAGAGTCCTTCATGACCAGTCAGGATAAAGGCACCATTAAGAATGGTAATAACAAGACTTAAAAAGCCCGCAAAAAGGAGGACATTAACGAACAGGAGAATACTACGTAGACGTTTCTGTTCTTGCGTTTCCTGACGATTTTTAGCACTTTTGGCCGATCTCCAACCATAATAACTAGAGCCAGCCAAGGCTAGGATGATTAAAAAATAAAATAAGATAGTTGTCATGTGTTACCTCGATTGTAAATTCATTTGATTTCTTTGAGCATAGACTAGAAAAAGCCAAGGTGCCTCTAGGAGCCCTTGACCTCATACTAAATCATTAGCTAACTATTAACAGTATCAATTATATCGAATATCAATATAAAATACTAGTTTATAGGTAAGATTTTACTACTTTTCAAATAAGATTCCTTCAATTATTTGACAGCTGTTTGTCCCTTACGAAGACGGACAGCATCACAAGCTAGAGAGACCAAGAGGAGCCAGACTGATGTGCTGAAGTCCACTACAAGGTGATTAGTCGTTCCCAACTGTAAGAAGATATTCAAGGCTGATGGCACAAAGGTTAGAAGAGCAGCCTTTTTCAAGAAGAGAGAAAAATCTTCTGTCCAAAATGCCTTCCAAGTAAAGTCTTTAAGCTCTTTACGAAGGAGCCAAATCAAGGCAAGATAGAAGGCAAATTGTAACTCTGATACAAGCCAGTAACCCCATCCAGAAAGGTAATGAACCTCAGCACCTGGGAAAAGATTAGTCACATCCACAAAAGGAAGGATAAGTAAAGCAAGCATTGCAAGACCGTAGATTGCCATAAGAAGAATAAGAACTGCGTTGATGATTGTTTTAAGTGTTTTCATGATAAGTATTTCCTTTATTAAATAGTTTTTGGTATATAATTTCTCTTTTTCGCGAATAAGGTTATCTTTATCGAAAACTTATTATCGTTTATCGATAATTATATATTACACTCTTTATTTCTCCTTGTCAACACATTTTTATCGTTTTTCGATATTTTTTATCTAAAATTCAAAAAATAAAAACCAGTCAAGAAAATCTCAACTGGTTAGCTTACTTATGTTAATCGCCTAGACTGGTCATGCTTCCGTCTAGACTTTTTATGAGTTTAAGAAGAGGGATTCTACGTTATGAAAAAAAGGAAAAAAGGGATTTTGGAAAATGAGGGATGAAAGTTGTAGAATATGGGTAAATTTAGCCTCTTCCTAGCATCAATACTAGTTTTGATAAACCTTAAAGTCTTGAGGATGCTTCTGGAAATTTCGGTTGTAGGTTACTTTAATTTTTACTGTCATTGTTTTGTCCTCCTTCGTAGGAATGGTTTGGCTAAGCCAAAACGTTTTATTATCAAAACCTATCTCGTTTTGATGGTTTTATTATAGGTTGCCTAACTTAAAGAAAGCTTGTAATAAGCTTGAAGGAAACTTAAAACTCTCAGTGAGTTTACTGAGAGTTTTTCTGTCTAAAGCATGGATAAAAGAATTCCCAAGACCAGAGCCACCCAAACGGCATAGCGAATTGTCGCATGATAGCGGTAACTTTCAATAACCTTGGGTAGCTTTGTAAAGAGATAGGCAATGTAGGCAACTATGGAAAGAAAATACCCTTTAAAATTCCAGGACGAGCCTAAGATACTAAAATCTTCGAATAGGGGCACAAGCATCAGTACAGCCGTAAGCATACACCAGACCGGCAAAAGCGTCCTTTCCTTTTGATGCTGTATATGGATAATCAGCTGAGCTATAAAACCCGCGACGTACATAATCAGTAATACCGAACAAACTAGAGAGATAAGAAGTGAATAAAGATATAGGGTATGAAAGTCTGTCTTTCCTTCTATCAGCTTTGTCAATTCGGTAATAAACCAAATCAAGATGAAGGCGAAAAAATAAAATATAAGACCTAACATCATAAGAAAAATCGAATTTTTAACCGTTTCTTTTTCATGGTTTTCCTCCTTAATCAAACTCGCCTTGGCTTCTCAAATAAGCTCCTAGCACCTGCCAATCAGGATTCTCACGCCAGTTAGGGTCAGATACAATTTGGCTAGCCACCCGTCTGGCTTCCTCTAAGATATTGTAGTCTTCCACAATATCAGCCACTTGAAATTCAGGAATTCCTGACTGACGTGTTCCAAAGATTTCTCCTGAACCACGCATTTTAAGGTCCTCTTCGGCTAGAACAAAACCATCTGTAGTCTCACACATGGCCTGCATGCGTTTTTTCCCGGTATCATTCTTAGGATTAGCCACCAAAACACAGTAGGACTGCTTATCGCCACGACCTACACGCCCTCGAAGCTGGTGAAGCTGGCTAAGTCCAAAACGATCCGCATCCATAATGACCATAACTGTAGCATTTGGCACGTTAACACCTACTTCGATAACTGTGGTTGATACTAAAATCTGAGATTTTCTGTCCTTGAAATCTTGCATAATTTGGTCTTTTTCATCATTTTTCATACGACCGTGCATCAGAGCTACTGTAGCTGAATCCCCAAAGAACTCTGTGAGTTCCTGATGAAGAGCCACCGCATTTTTCAAATCAAGAGCCTCAGACTCTTCAATCAGAGGAGAAATAAAATAGACCTGAGCATCTTTTTCCAACTCACCCTTAATCCAAGTCAGTACGGTATCTAACTGCTCATGTTTGACCCAACGGGTAATAATGGGCTTACGCCCAGCCGGCATCTGGTCAATGATAGATACATCCATCTCCCCAAAGGCAGTGATTGCCAAGGTCCTAGGAATAGGTGTTGCCGTCATCATGAGGACATCAGGATTGTCACCCTTCTCACGGAAAATACGACGTTGATTAACTCCAAATCGGTGCTGTTCATCAGTAATGACTAGCCCAAGACTATGATAAGTCACTGCATCTTGAATCAACGAGTGGGTTCCCACAATCATCTGAGCCTCCCCAGACTCGATTTTGGAAAGGGCTACTTTCTTATCCGCGGCCTTCATTCCAGAAGTTAGGAGCACTACCTCTAACTCAGGAAAAAGGCCCTGTAAACTCTGATAATGCTGCTCTGCTAAGATTTCCGTCGGTACCATGAGGGCAGACTGAAATCCTGCCGTATAGGCCCCATACATAGCCAAGCTAGCGATAACTGTTTTCCCTGAGCCCACATCTCCTTGCAAGAGACGGTTCATATGAGCCCCAGATTTCATATCAGCTAGAATTTCCGATAAACTACGCTGTTGGGCCTCTGTTAAGGGGAATGGTAATGCTGCAATTTTGGCTTTGATTTTGGCTTCATCGTAAGCAATTGCTAGACCATTGGTTTCGGACTTATTTTCAGCCTTCAGCACCTGTAAATTCATCTGAAAATAAAAGAGCTCCTCAAACTTGGTCCTACGTAGAGCCTGCTTATATTCAGCCAAATCTTTCGGAAAATGCATGGCACGCACAGCCTCTTGACGTCCCATGAGACGGTACTTGTCCAGCAGCACCTGATGGAGATTTTCCTCCAACAAATTAAGGGCCCCACTATCAAAAGCTGCCTTTATGGCCTTTATCAGTTGGGCTTGACTAACACCCTGGGCCACATGATAGACTGGCTGCATATCGTCCTCAACTTGAGCCAACACTTTCATACCAGTCACTGCAGACTTCTTCTGGTCCCATTTGCCAAAAATAGCCACTTCTGCCCCCATCTCAATCTTGTCCACAAGATAAGGTTGGTTGAAGAAACTAATGGCAATCACAGCCTCTCCTTGCTTGATTTTAAAACTCAGACGATTCCGTTTAAAGCCATAATACTGCACATTGGCAGGCGTCACCACTGTTCCCGTAATAACAGCCTTTTCGCCATCCATCAGTTCAAAGATAGACTTACTCTTAAAATCCTCATATCGGAAAGGAAAATAAAGCAAGAGGTCCCCAACCGTGTATAAATCTAATTTGGTAAATTTTTCAGCGGACTTAGGCCCAAAGCCTTTCAAATCCGCAATTGGTGAATCTAGTTGAATCATATCCTCTATCATTTCTATCGTGTTCTTCTTCCCGTGAAAAAGGAAGCCTTATCAGCTATTATAACACATGAAAATGGTCTTCACTAAAACCAAAAAATCCAGTATCAAACTGGATTTCTCTTTTTATTGATATTAATCATAGCTACGAGGTACGCGGTCACTAAGTAAACAAAGAACTTCGTAGTTGATAGTGCCACGTTTTTCAGCCACCTCTGTCGCAGTAATACTTGCTCCCCCATTTTCACCCATAAGAGTGACAGGAGTTCCTAGGGGATAAACCTTAGGAAGACGAACGGTAATCTGGTCCATAGACACACGCCCAACAATAGGACAAAACTGTCCATCCACAATAACGTGGAAACCTTGTAAATCTCTGGTCCAACCATCCGCATAGCCAATCGGAATGGTTCCAATAACCTCATCAGCTGTCGTCGTATAGGTTGCACCATACCCCACATCTTGACCTGCTGGTAGGATCTTAACATGAACAAGTGCAGTCTCCAAACTTAAAGCAGGACGAATGTTATAGGGAAGGTCTAAAACACTACCACTAGGATTGAGACCATAGATAACAACACCTAGACGTACCGCATTAAAGACTGTTTCTGCATGCCAGATACTCGTCGCAGAGTTGCTAGCATGTACCAAGCGAGGACGGTCCACCAAGTTATTAACTAAGTCCGTGAAGAAGGCCAATTGACGCTTGAATTTACTATCATCTGCCTCATCAGCCGTTGCAAAATGAGTAAAAATACCTTCGACATCCGCACCAAGTGATTTAAGACCAGCAATCAAGCTATCCGCATCCTCTTGGCTACGCACCCCAATACGGCCCATACCTGAATCAACCTTAATATGACAGGTCAAACCAGTTAAATCAAGCCCTTGATCCTTAACCATTTCCAACCACTCTAGCGAAGCTACCGTCAGCGTGATGTTTTCTTGAATAGCCAAAGGAACCTCGTCTGGCAAGACGACTCCTAAAATAAGTATCGGTTGTTCTAAGCCAGCTTGACGAAGTTCAAGCGCCTCGTCTAAGTTGGAAACACAAAAACCATCCACCTGCTTAGATACATGCTTGGCCACTTCGACAGCACCATGACCATAAGCATTGGCCTTAACAACTGCAAAAGTCTTTACCTGTTTAGGGATGTGACTAACCACTTGTTCAATATTTTCTGAAATTGCTGATAGATCAACCTTTGCCAAGGTTGGTCGATGTAAACTTGAAATCATAAGCTATCCTCTTCCAACATCTATCTCTTAGTTTTTTTCTAAAATGACGCTTGCCTGAACAAAATCACCGCTATGGGAAATCGAGATAAAAACCTTGCCTTCAAAAGGTGATTGGGTCACCACTGGAGCTCCCTTGTCATTGGTCAATATTTCAATATCCTTAAAGCCAACTGCTCCAATACCAGTACCCCAAGCCTTTGAAAATGCTTCCTTACCGGCCCAGCGCCCTGCTAAATAAGACATCTGACGATTACCAGAAAGGGATTCAAAACGCTCCCACTCTTTTGGTGTCAATACCTTTTTTGCAAAGCGTGGATTACGGTCATAAGCCTTTTTTACAGCTGAAATTTCCTGCAAGTCTATACCATGTCCAAAAATCATAATTATAACGAAAGTCGATTGTGGATTTCACGAATAAGGCTATCTGTCTTATCCCAACCAAGACATGGATCTGTAATTGATTTCCCATAAACTTCAGGTGTGTCTTGACGACCATCCTCAAGGTAAGACTCAATCATAAAGCCACGCACGGTATCCGCGATACGCTCATCCCACTCACGGTTAAGAAGGACTTCACGCACAATACGAACTTGCTCCATGAAGTTTTTACCTGAGTTGTCATGGTTTGTATCAACAAGAATAAATGGGTTTTCCAGATTAAGTGCACTATACTTGTCCAAAGCCTTAACCAAGTCCTCGTAATGGTAGTTGACAATGTTCTGACCATTTTCATTGTTGGCGCCACGCAGGATAGCGTGAGCGAGTGGGTTACCATCTGTTTTAACTTCAGCACCATTGTAAAGGAAATGCTGTTGATTCTGCGCAGCATAGATACCATTAAACATGACATTCAAATTCCCTGACGTTGGGTTCTTCAAGCCAATTGGCACATCAATACCTGAAGCTACAAAGCGGTGTTCTTGGTCCTCGACAGAACGTGCTCCAATAGCGTGATAGCTAAGCAGATCATCAAAGAAGGAAAGATTTGACGGATAAAGCATCTCGTCAGCGATTGGAAGGCCTGTTTCAGTAATAATACGTGACTGAAGGTGGCGAACCGCCTTAACCCCAGCAAGAAGGTCTACATCCCCCTCTGCATCTGGCTGGTGGATAAGCCCCTTATAACCGTCCCCATTAGTACGTGGTTTAGCTGTATAAACACGCATAACAATAAAGATTTTATCCTTCACTTCTTCCTGAAGTTTGGCCAAACGGTGAGCATAGTCAAGAACGGCTTCTTCATTATCAGATGAACATGGACCAATAACCAAGAGAATACGTTTGTCCTCACCCTTGATAATTTTTGCCAAGGCCTCATCATTAGCCTGTTTAGTTACTAGTGCGTCTCCCGTAAGAGCATGCAATTTCCTTACTTCCGCTACATCAATCAGCGGACTATTTTGATGAATTCCCATCTATTTCCCTCTCTTTGTGAAAAGAGAGCGAACCGCTTGGTCATCCAAACGGTTCACTCCCCATATATGGTTTCTGTTACCTTATTATTTTGACAAAGTATCGTGGATTTCACGAATCAATTCTTCTGTCTTATCCCAACCAAGACATGGGTCAGTGATTGATTTACCATAGACATCTGGCGCATCTTGACGGCCATCTTCAAGGTAAGATTCAATCATGAAACCACGTGCAACTTTGTTGATTTTTTCATTCCAGTCACGGTTAATCAAGGTTTGACGAACGATACGGATTTGTTCCAAGTAACGTTTACCTGAGTTATCATGGTTTGTATCAATAACGATGAATGGATTTTCAAGGCCCATTTGTTCATAGTGTTCGATTGTTTCAAGAACATCATCATAGTAGAAGTTAGGCACGTTTTTACCATATTCATTCGTTGAACCACGAAGAATAACGTGTGCCAATGGGTTACCTGATGTTTCAACTTCTTCACCGTTAAAGAGGAAGTTTTGTTTGTTTTGTGCAGCGTAGATACCATTAAACATAACGTTAAGGTTCCCTGATGTTGGGTTCTTCATACCAGTTGGAACATCAATACCTGATGCAACAAAACGGTGTTGTTGGTCTTCTACAGAACGTGCACCGATGGCAATATATGACACAAGGTCATCTACCAAAGGAAGGTTTTCTGGGTAAAGCATTTCATCAGCAGTTGTGATACCAGTTTCAGTGATAACACGGTAGTGAAGATTACGTACAGCCTTAATACCATTGATTAGGTTTGGTTTCCCTTCAGCATCAGGTTGGTGTACAAGTCCTTTATAGCCATCACCATTTGTACGAGGTTTAGCTGTATAGACACGCATAACCATAAAGACTTTATCTTTAACTTCTTCTTGAAGTTTAGCCAAACGGTGAGCATAATCAAGAACAGCTTCTTCATTATCAGATGAACATGGACCGATAACCAAAAGCGTACGGTCATCTTCACCCTTGATGATTGCTTCAAGCTCTTTATCACGAGCTTGTTTCTTGGCAAGAGCTTCACCTGTTAATGTAGTTGATTCTTTAACTGCATCAAAATCAATTTTTTCACTTACTGCTTTAAAAACCATAATAATTACCTATTTTTTTCCTAAAATTGTTTACGACCGTGACAATTTTTAAATTTCTTACCAGAGCCACATGGACAGAAGTCATTACGACCAACCTTACTAAAGTCAATTTCTTGACCATTAGCATCTGCTTGGTGGGCCTGGATATTGCCTGTTGCTGTTGTCGAAACACGTTCATTCACATTTTCACGAGATTGTTCATGAATTTGTGCTTTCATCATTGTACGTGTCACATCATATTCAATTGCCCCAATCATATCTTGGAACATCTTGAACCCTTCAGATTGATACTCAACGATTGGGTTGTTTTGTGCATAACCACGCAAACCAACGGCATTACGTAATTGATCTAGGGCATCGATGTGGTCCGTCCACTTGTTATCAACAACCATCAAAATCAAGACTTTTTGGAATTCACGGATAGCTTCCTCTGAACGCAATTTCTTGATTTGACGATCATAAACATCATCTGCTAACTCATTCAAGTAAACTTTAATAGCGTCATAATTAACACTACGTTTCGTTACCTCTCCCACTTCTTGTAAATCTTCAAGTGAGATGGCATTCTCAGGAACCAAAGCCTGACGAGCAAAGTTCAAAATACCTTTAAGAGCTTCCTCTTGATCATTGCGGCTGTGACCATCTACTGTACGGTTAATCGTACGCGTAATCATAGCCTTAATCTCAGGTTCAAGGTCACGTTCCGCTGTGATAACATCATAACGCTCAGCATAGATGATTTCACGTTGTTCACGCATAACGTCATCGTACTGAAGGACTTGTTTACGAGTATCGTAGTTATTTCCTTCGACACGTTTTTGAGCCGCTTCCACTTGGCGTGTCAACATACGTGATTTGATAACAATATCTTCATCATCAGCATTCAAACGTTCCAAGACTTGTTTGATACGATCAGAACCGAAACGACGCATCAATTCGTCTTCAAGTGAAAGGTAGAATTGAGATTCCCCTGGGTCCCCTTGACGTCCCGCACGACCACGCAACTGGTTATCGATACGGCGGCTTTCGTGACGCTCTGTACCAATGACACAGAGTCCACCAAGGTCAAGAACACCTTCACCAAGTTTGATGTCGGTACCACGACCGGCCATGTTGGTCGCAATCGTAACGGCACCACGTTGACCCGCATTCATGATAATATGCGCTTCTTTTTCGTGGTTCTTGGCATTAAGCACTTCATGAGGAATACCTGCTTCAACCAACATCTTAGAAATCAAGTCAGATGTTTCAACGGCAACCGTACCAACAAGGACTGGCTGTCCTTTTTCATAACGACGTTTAACATCTTGTACCACTGCACGGAATTTAGCATCCAAGGTAGGGTAAAGAAGGTCATCGTGGTCAATACGTTGAATTGGACGGTTAGTTGGAATCGGAATGATTCGCATGTTGTAAATTTCACGGAATTCATCTTCCTCAGTTTTACCAGTACCAGTCATCCCTGACAATTTCTTGTACATACGGAACATATTTTGGTAAGTGATTGAGGCAGATGTCTTCGTTTCTTCTTGAACTGGCACACCTTCTTTTGCCTCAATGGCTTGGTGGAGCCCATCTGAGAAACGACGACCTTCCATGGTACGACCTGTAAATTGGTCAACGATAAGAATTTCTTGCTCAGGACTGACCACATAGTCAATATCATGCAACATGATGTAGTTGGCACGAAGGGCGTTGTCAATATAGTGAGTCAAGGCAACATTATCAATATCGTACAAGTTGTCCAAGTTGAAGAATTCTTCAGCCTTGTCAATACCTGAGTCATTCAAACCAATCGTTTTTGTTGGAATATCAATGGCATAATCATCCTCTGTCAAGGTCTTAACAAAGGCATCCGCACGGTGATATAACTGATTAGTTTCTGAACTTACAGGACCTGATACAATCAATGGTGTACGAGCTTCGTCGATAAGAACTGAGTCAACCTCATCGACCAAGGCATAGTTCAATGGACGTTGTACCATGTTTTCCTTACGAACAACCATGTTATCACGAAGATAGTCGAAACCTACCTCTGAGTTGGTTGAGTAAGTGATGTCACAGTTATAAGCTTCACGTTTTTCAGCTGGTGATTTGGCTGAAAGGTTAATCCCTACTGACAAACCAAGCCAACTATAAAGCTCACCCATTTCAGTCGCATCACGCTCTGAAAGGTATTCGTTAACGGTGATAACGTGCACACCTTCACCTGAAATAGCATTTAGGTAAACAGGCATGGTCGCAGTCAGGGTTTTCCCTTCCCCTGTACGCATCTCTGGGACGTCACCATGGTGAAGAACGATACCACCCATGATTTGCACACGATATGGGAAAAGTCCAAGGACACGTTTTGCCCCTTCACGAACAACTGCAAATGCCTCTGGCAAGAGTTGGTCTAGGCTTTCTCCGTTTTGATATCGTTTTTTAAATTCTTCTGTTTTTGCCTGAAGTTCTTCATCTGAAAGAGCCGCCATTGCATCAGCATAGCTCTCGACTTTCTTGGCAGTTTTTTCTAGTTTCTTAATTTCGCCTTTATCATTTTCAATGATTTTGCGTAATATATTTGCCATCTTTTTTCCTTTCGACAGTCTTTATCTCCATATTTTACCACAAAAGCCCCCTTTAAACAAGAAATCACTCAAGGATTGACAAAGAAAAAAGCCCTAGTTTAAGGGCTTTCACAATGGATTTGCAAATAAACGAAAACTTTTTTATTAGATTCACTGAAAATATCGACAATAATGCTTTAAAACTACTTCTTAGAGTTCTCTTGGCTCTCTAGGATATCCTCAAAATCATGCAAGAGATTTTCAAAAGCCTGCTCAAAGAAGGCATGGTCGGTGCCGCTATAGGCCTTCATTATCATAGGGCTAGCTTCAAAATCAACGTAGAATTGATAGTCCAAGACACCATTTTTCCAGTAAAATTTGATGCTAGGGGAGGCCGTTTTTTCACCGCACATCCCAGGAATGGCCCTTTGTAAGCCATAAATGTGGTCTCCATAGTCTTTTAGACGATAGTAAGCTCCCTCAAAATAATAGGATTTGCCAATTTCAATACACTCAAATAGTACAGCTAAAACTTTTTCATTACTCATACTTAAGCCTCGTTAGGGTGACTGACAATCATCTCCAATTGTCCATCAATTTCCCAATCTGTCACATCATTTGGAAGAATGAAGTGATCACCTTTTTTTAGACAATAAATGCGTGAATCGATAGTCATAGTCCCATTGCCAGAAAGTACCGAACAAAGCAAATAAGGAGCTGATTGCTTGAAGTCAACCAAGCCATTGAGTTTCCATTTATATACGGCGAAGAAGGAGTTTGATGTCAAACAAGTCGACTCTAATTGTAAGGTCTTAACAGTTGCTGGGACGCTATTTTTTGGCTCCCCTAGATTCAAGACATCAAGAGACTGTTGAATATGAAGCTCACGTTTATTGCCCTGATCATCCCTACGATCAAAATCATAGACACGGTAAGTGGTATCGCTAGATTGTTGAGTCTCTAAGATTAGGATACCTGGACCAATAGCATGCATGGTACCACTTGGTACAAAGAAAAAGTCACCTTTTTTAACAGGAGTTTTCGACAAAAGTCCGTCCCAATCACCTGCTTCAATTAAGGACGCCAATTCTTCCTTTGTCTTAGCCTTGTGACCATAAATAATCTCTGCACCCTCTTCAGCATCAATAATATACCAACATTCTGTCTTTCCTAGCTCACCTTCATGCTCTAGTCCATAAGCATCATCAGGGTGTACTTGTACTGAGAGCCAGTCATTAGCGTCCAAAATCTTTGTCAACAAAGGAAAAACACTAGTCTTGGGATTTCCAAAAAGTTCTGGTTTATCCTTGTAAAGTTCTGCCAGATGAAAACCAGCATACTTTCCGTTTTTGACATAGGATACACCATTAGGATGGGCAGAAATTGCCCAGTATTCACCAGTGTGTTCACTGGGAATATCGTAACCAAACTCTGTCTTAAGTCGATTACCTCCCCAGATTTTTTCATGCATTGGCGAATCTAAAAATAAAGGTTCCATTACATCCTCCTGTATAGAGCAAAACGCCTTAAGATCATGTCTTAAAGCGATTTTACATATTTTGCTTATTTGCGTGAGTGTTTGTCAGCTACATCTTTGGCAAGTGCAAAGTTACCAAGTGTTGCAGAGCCATTACCTGAAACAGCAGGTGTCACAATATACTCAGTCACGTCTGGCACTGGAAGGTAACCATTCAAAAGAGCTGTGAATTTTTCACGGACACGACGAAGCATGTGTTCTTGTCCCATAACACCACCCCCAAATACGATAACTTCTGGACGGTAGAGCACAGTTGCCTGGACAGCAGCTTGAGCAATGTAGTAAGCTTGAACATCCCAAACCTCAGAATTTTGCTCAATCAATTCGCCACGAATACCTGTACGGGCTTCAAGTGATGGACCAGCAGCCAAACCTTCCAAACATCCGCGGTGGAATGGACAAGTTCCGTTAAATTCATTGGAAACATCATTTGGGTGAAGAGGTACATATACGTGACCAGCTTCAGTGTGACCCATACCACCAATGAACTCACCATTTTGAATAGCACCGGCTCCAATACCAGTTCCGATAGTGTAGTAAACAAGACTCTTAACACCTTTACGAACAAGTGTCTCACCATAAGCAGATGAGTTAACATCAGTCGTAAAGTAGAAAGGAATATTAAACTCTTTAGCAATCAAACCAAGAAGGTCGACATTTGACCAATGTGGTTTTGGTGTTGAAGTCACAAAACCATATGTTTCAGAGTTTGGATCAACATCAATTGGTCCAAATGAACCAATTGCAATTCCAGCCAATTGATCTTCATAACGTTTGAAAAATTCAATCGTACGGTCAATTGTTTCATAAGGTGTAGTTGTTGGGAATTGAGTTTTTTCAACGACTTGGAATTTCTCATCGCCAACAGCACAAACAAATTTTGTACCACCAGCTTCCAAGCTTCCGTAAAGTTTAGCCATAGGTAAAGCTATCTCCTTTTGTAATCAATAAATAACTATTTCATACTATTATAAAGAAAAGCTAGGCAAAAGACAATCTAAATGAGACCTTGTTTAAGGAGGCACCGACTGCTCTGCTTCACACTTATCTTTATGAGCCATTTAACTAAAAAAGCCGAATTGGCTTCGACTTTTCTAGCTTATTATTTAACTGCGATGAAGTCTGCACCTTCAGCAACCGAACCAGTCGCTACTGATGAAACATCTTCGAAGTCTGCAGTGTTTGTAACGATAACCATAGTTGTATCGTCAAGACCTGCTTCAGTGATTACTGAGCTATCGAAGGTAGCCAAGACATCACCTTTTTTAATACGTTGATTTGCTTGAACTTTAGCATCAAATCCTTTACCCTCAAGTGAGACAGTGTCGATACCGATGTGGATAAGCACTTCAGCACCTTTATCAGATTTAAGACCGTAAGCGTGACCTGTTGGGAAGGCGATTTGCACTTCGCCATCAAATGGTGCAACTACTTGGTTACCTGAAGGTTTGATAGCGGCACCTTTACCCATAGCTCCTGATGAGAAGACTGGATCATTAACATTTTCCAAAGCTACAACTTCACCTTTAAGTGGTGCAGCGATTGTTTCGGCTTGCAATGCAACTGGAGCTGATTCTGCAGATGCAATATCTTCAGCAACAACTTCTTTTTGAGCTTCAACTTCTTCCTCTTTGTAACCGAAGATCCAAGTAAGAGCGAAACCAAGAGCAAGTGTTACAAGTACCATAAGAACATATTTAAGTACTTGACCGTTAAGGTAAAGAAGTGTACCAGGAACGATTGTTACACCAAATCCTGTACCAGCAAGGTTAAGGATTGATGCCAACCAACCACCAGCAGCACCGGCAATAAGACCCATGATAAATGGTTTACCGAAACGAAGGTTAACCCCGAAGATAGCTGGTTCAGTGATACCAAGTACCGCTGAAAGAGTTGCAGGGAAAGCAAGTGCTTTCAATTTAGCATCTTTAGTTTTAACACCCACTGCAAGTGTCGCACCAGCTTGGGCAGTCATAGCAGCTGTGATGATAGCGTTAAGTGGGTCTTTACCAGTATTAGCAATGAGGTTAGCTTCAAGCAAGTTAAAGACGTGGTGAACCCCTGTAACGACGATAACTTGGTGAACTCCACCAAGAACAAGACCAGCAAGACCAAATGGCAAGTTAAGAATCCATTCTGTAGCAGCAAGAACATAGCTTTCAACAGTATGGAAGACAGGGCCAATGATAAAGAGGGCCAAAGCTGACATTACTGCGAAGACGATAAGTGGACGTAAGAGAAGGTCAAGAACGTCTGGAACCCATTTACGAACCCATTGCTCGAACTTAGCACCAAGCAAACCTACGAAGAAGGCTGGAAGCACTGAGTTTTGGTAACCTACTACTGGAATAAAATCAAAGAAGTAAATTGGTTTAGCAGCACCTGATGCAACATCCCAAGCGTTAGGAAGGGCGTTGTTAACCATCATCAAACCAAGAACCAAACCAAGAAGTGGTGAACCACCAAATACGTTAAAGGCTGACCAACAAATCAAGGCTGGGAAGAAGGCGAAGGCTGTATCTGTCAATACAACTGTGTAAGTATAAAAATCAGTAGCAGCAAAAGCTTTTGATGTTGTACCGAACAAACCAAGAACTGTATCGTTATTGATTGCTCCACGGATACCCATGAAAAGACCAGTCGCTACGATTGCTGGAAGCAATGGAACGAAAACGTCACCAAATGAACGGATAGCACGTTGGAACCAGTTACCTTGTTTAGCAGCTTCTGCTTTTTGTTCGTCTTTAGATGCTGTTGGAAGACCTTGAGCAACGACTTCGTCGTAAATCTTGTTAACAGTACCTGTACCAAAAATCATTTGGTATTGACCTGAGTTAAAGAAAGCACCTTGAACTTTTTCAATGTTCTCAGCCTTTTCTTTATTGATTTTGTTTTCATCTTTGACCATCACACGTAGACGAGTCGCACAGTGAGCAACACTGTTGACGTTTTCACGTCCACCGAGGGCATCGATGACTTCTTTTGCAATTTGTTTGTTATCCATTTGCAAAATTCTCCTTAATAAAATTTGGTATGAAAGCGTTTAGCTTTTCTTTACGATAACTATTTTAGCATCTTTCTGCCATATGTCAACCGTTTAGCATATTTTTTTATTTTTTGTTATAAATCGTTGATTTTTATAGGTAAAACGTTTACTATATTATTAACAAATAGATTAGGAGATTACTAAATATGAATCTACCAACAGAAGTTCGTTACCGTCCATACGCAGATTGGACAGACGAAGAAAAAACAAAGATTAGAGAAAATGTCGCTAAATCACCTTGGCGTGCAAGTTACCATATCGAACCAGAAACAGGGCTTCTTAATGATCCAAACGGTTTTTCTTACTTTAATGGTAAGTTCCAACTTTTCTACCAAAGTTGGCCATTTGGAGCTGCTCATGGTTTGAAACAATGGGTGCATACTGAAACTGAAGATTTGGTTCACTTTACAGAAACTGGTGTCAAACTCTTGCCAGACCATGAAAATGATAGCCACGGTGCCTACTCAGGTTCTGCTTATCAAATCGGTGATAAACTCTTTATCTTCTATACTGGGAACGTTCGTGATGAAAACTGGATTCGTGACCCACGTCAAATCGGCGCTTGGATGGATAAAGACGGCAAAATCGAAAAATTCGACAAGGTTCTTATCAAACAACCTGCTGACGCTACTGGGCACTTCCGTGACCCTCAAATCTTCGATTACAAGGGACAATTCTACGCTATCGTAGGTGCTCAAAACCACGATAAACAAGGTTATATCAAACTTTACAAGGCAGTAGACAATGATGTCGAAAACTGGGTTGAGGTTGGTAATCTTGACTTTGGTGGCACTGGGTCAGAGTACATGATTGAGTGTCCTAACCTTGTCTTTGTAGATGGCAAACCTGTTCTTCTTTATAGCCCACAAGGTCTCGATAAAGCTGAACTTGACTACGGTAACATCTACCCTAACACTTATAAGATTTTCCAAGATTTCGACACAGAAAAACCTGCCCTCGTTGATGGCACACCAATTATCAACTTGGACTACGGATTTGAAGCATATGCAACTCAAGGCTTTAATACTCCAGATGGTCGTGCCCTTATTGTCAGCTGGATCGGTCTTCCAGATGTGGACTATCCAACTGACAAATACGACTACCAAGGGGCTATGAGCTTGGTTAAAGAATTGTCTATTAAAGATGGCAAACTCTACCAATATCCAGTCGAAGCCATTACAAGCTTACGTGCTAGCCAAGAAGATTTCTCTGAAAAAACGGCAACAACTAACACTTACGAGCTTGAACTTAACTTTGAAGCTAACACTCAAACAGAACTTGTCCTCTTCGCAGACCAAGAAGGGAATGGCTTGTCACTTACAGTTGATACTGAAAACGGAAAAGTTATCCTTGACCGTTCTAAAGCTGGTGAACAATATGCTACTGACTTTGGAACAAGTCGTGAATGTACACTTGATGCCGGTCAAGCTGCAACAGCAAACATCTTTGTAGATAACTCAATCGTTGAAATTTACTTCAACAAAGGTGAGAAAGTCTTCACTAGTCGTGTTTTCCCAAGTGCAGAACAAACTGGTATCAAAGTAACATCAGGAAACGTTTCTGGGCACTACTTCGACTTGAAATACTAAGGTGATTTATGGTCGCAAAGCTTACTGACGTTGCCGAACTGGCTGGTGTGAGCCCAACCACAGTTTCTCGCGTCATAAACAAAAAGGGCTACCTCTCACAGAAGACCATTGACAAAGTTCACGCTGCTATGCAAGAACTCAACTATAAACCAAATAATTTAGCTCGAGGTCTTCAAGGAAAGTCGGCCAAACTTGTTGGCTTGATTTTCCCAAATATCTCCAATGTCTTTTATGCTGAGCTTATTGAACGTCTTGAAGATGAACTCTTTAAGCAAGGCTATAAAACCATCATTTGTAACAGTGAGCATGATCCTAACAAGGAAAAGGACTATTTGGAGATGCTTGCCGCCAATCAATGTGATGGCATCATCTCGTCTAGCCACAATCTTGGCATTGAGGATTATGAGAAGGTTGAAGCTCCCATCGTTGCCTTCGACCGTAATCTCGCCCCAAAGATTCCTATCGTTTCATCTGACAACTTTGAAGGTGGGAAGTTAGCCGCAAGAGCTCTGGTTAAAGCTGGTTGTCAACGAATTGTCATGATTACAGGTTATGATAATTCAGATTCTCCAACAGGACTCCGTCAACTAGGTTTTAATTATGAGTTGGACAAAAAAGGTATTATCTGTCCCGTTCCAAACGATTTGTCTCTCATGCGACGAGAATTAGAAATCAAATCTATCATTTCTCGTGAAAAGGCAGATGGCATCTTTGTTTCGGACGATTTAACAGCTATCTTGGTTATGAAGGTAGCTAGACAATTGGAACTTTCTATCCCTGATGACCTTAAAATCATCGGTTATGACGGAACTGCCTTTATCCGTCACTTCTACCCAGAGCTAGCAACCATCCAACAACCTTTGGATGAAATCGCTAAGCTTTGTGTCGAAATTCTTCTCAAGAAAATTAAAGGCAAAACAGTTAATCGTGATTACGTGCTTCCAGTAAGTTTGATTGCCGGTGGTAGTATATAAATAAAAGTCGCAAGAAATCTCCGCTTGCGACTTTTTTTCTTGTTAAATTTGTAGAAAAAAGAAGTTGAAATAGTGTTCAACTTCTTTTGCTTATGCTTCATCTGTCACGAACTGACTAAGTACACCGTTAATGAACTTAGCAGATGTTTCATCAGAATATTTTTTAGCGATTTCAATGATTTCGTTGATAGCCACACGACCTGGTGTTTCTTCAAATGACGTGATTTCATAAAGTCCTAAACGAAGGAGGGTACGATCTGTCACAATCAAACGTGAGAGACTCCAACCTTCTTTCAATTTTTCTTCAATTTGACTATCAAGTTGAGCCAACTCTTCACGGACGCCTGTTACTAGGCTAAGGAGAAAGGCTGGTACATCAACTTCAGTTTCTTCGTCAATTGGCTTGTCATAAGTGTAAGCGAAATGTGCTTGTTCCAGAGCTTCACCACCAAATTCAAGGGCAAAAAGCGTTTGAAAAGCACGCTCACGAAGGTCACGACGTGAATCTTTAAAGATATTAGTCATTCAAAAAATCCTCGTTAAACAATTCAGCCAAGTCTGGTTTTTGTGACTTTTCAGTAACAATAGATTCAACGTGAACGTTGACTTCTGAAATTGCCACTTCTGCCATATCATAGACAGCTGCTTTAACAGCCTTTTGAATTTCAATTGAAACCGCTGGTACGTTAACCCCATACTGAAGTGAAACGTAGATATCAGCATTTACAGTACCATCTTCTTCTGTTCGGAGGTAAACACCACGTCCCAAGCTTGTTTTGCTGAGACTATCCGTAACATTTTTATTTTGAAGGGCGTAAACACCTTCCACTTTAGTTGCAGCGATACCTGTAATCACTTCGAGCACGCGAGGGGCAATTACAATTTCACCGATATTTTCTGTAGTCATCGCATGTTTCCTTTCCGTTAGTTTGGAAAATAAAGCCTTCAAACCAGTGGTTTGAAAGACTTAGTTGGGCTTAGGCACGTGATACGTAAGTACCTTCAGCTGTGTTGATAACCAATTTTTGACCAGCTTCGATAAAGTCTGGAACGTTAACCACAAGACCAGTTTCAAGTGTCGCAGGTTTACCTGAACCTGTAACTGTTGCACCCTTGATTGATGGTTGTGTTTCAGTAACAGTCAATTCAACAGTTGTTGGTACTTGCACACCGATAACTTCTGTTCCGTAGAATTGGATTTTTACTTCTGAGTTTTCAAGGATAAATTTCAATTCTTCTTGAACGTTGGCTACTGGAATTTCATATTGGTCATATGTTTCAGTGTTCATGAAGTACGCAGTATCATCCATTTGGTACAAGTATTGTGCTGGTACTGTTTCGATGATTGCTTGTTCAAATTTTTCTTCTGGACGGTAGCTAGTATCAAAAGTTGAACCTGAGCGAACATCACGCAATTTCATACGCATGATTGTGTTACCTTTACCAGGTTTGTGGTGGCTAGCTTCAAGAACTTTGATCAATTTGCCATCGTTAGTTACGAAAGTCATACCCGCACGGAGTTTACTTGCTTCAATCATTATTAAATACCTCTTTGTAAAAAATTATTATCAGTTTATTCTACCATAAATGACAGCATGGCTCAAATGTTTTATAGATTCAAGCCCAATCCTCAGGCTTTTTTCAAAGAACAAACTAGTCATCCATTCCTAAGTGAACCTCTGGAACATCATGCTGCAAATAAGAAACACCCTTTTGTTCCATCAACTCAATCGCAAATGGGTGCGGTCTATAATTGGCCTTGTAAGTAATCTTTACGATACCAGCTTGCAAGAGAGCTTTGGTGCAGTTGATACAAGGAAAATGAGTCACATAAATCTCTGTATTTTTGGTAGAAATCCCCTCTTTGGCACATTGGATAAGGGCATTCATCTCTGCATGTACCGTACGAATACAATGACCATCTTCCATGTAGTGACCTACTTCGTTACAGTTATCAGTCTCAGAAACCCCGCCGTTATAACCTGTAGCGATAATACGCTTGTCCTTGACTAAAACAGCCCCAACAAAGGCACGGTCACACGTAGAACGCTTAGAAATCAGCTCTGCATTAGCCATAAAATAATCTTGCCAAGATAAACGGTTTGGCATAAAGTATTCCTCCAAATCTTAGAGAACAATCAATTCCTTAGGCGCAAGGGTAATCAATTCACAACCATTTTCTGTGATAATGATGTCGTCTTCGATACGGACACCATATTTATCAGCCAAATAAACACCTGGCTCGTCCGTCAAGACCATACCAGCTTCGATGGTTTCATCAGAATTACCAAAGTAAGGAATCTCGTGAATGTCAAGACCGATACCGTGTCCAATACCATGTGTAAAGTAATCACCGTACCCCGCTTCGACAATAACATCACGCGCAACCTTATCATAGTCACGACGTGTCATGCCAGCCTTAGCCGCGTCAATCAAGGCCTGATTAGAACGTAGAACGATATCATAAATTTCACGCTCCTCATCAGTAGTGTCACCAATATGGATAGTACGAGTCATATCGCTAACGTAGTGGTTGTAGTAACAACCAAAGTCCATAGTCAAGGTCTCACCAGATTGAATAACCTTTTCTGAAGCAACCCCGTGAGGCATAGCTGAACGGTAGCCTGAAGCAATGATAGACTCAAAGGAAATCCCTGAAGCTCCGTACTCGCGCATACGGAAATCTAAGAAGTTTGCTACTTGTAGCTCTGTTGTTTGACCTGGTTTAATGAAATCAAGCACATCTGTAAAGGCACGGTCTGAGATAGAACAAGCCTTACGGATAGTTGCCAATTCTTTTTCGTCCTTGATCATACGCAACTCTTCCATGAAGTTGCTTTGTGGTGACAAAGTGTAGCCTTCAAAAATCGCTTGAAGACCTTGGTAGTAAGCAAATGACACCTGATTATCAAAACCGATTGTTTCAAGGTTATCAGCCTCGATAATTTTAACAATATCCTTAAGTGGATCCTTACTTTCGATAATATCAAAGCCATGCACAGATTGTTTGGCAATGAGGGTATAACGTGAATCCGTTAAGAAGAGGCGACGATTCTTAGTAATGAAGACAGTCGCATTTGTCCCCCAGAAATCTGTTAAATAATAGATATTTTTTTGTCCTGTCACCAACAAGGCATCAAGGCCTGATTGGGAAAGTTTGGCATCAAATCGTTCAAGTCTACGTTGCATTATGAATTACTCCTTTGGTATTTTAGGTTAATTATACCAAATTTTCAGACTTTAAAGGATTAAATTGACATTTTAGATTGTTTTTTTGATGTCATAAAGAAAAAGCCAGATGAAACTCTGACTTTATTAGCATTATACAAAGGCTCGCTTTTCGTAGATAGTTGGCATAAAAAGGAGCAAAACCGTAGTCCAAACAAACAAAACAAAGGCTTCGCGAAGATTAAAGAACCCTTGACCACTAGTAAAGACTGCTCGCATAAAACTAAATGGCACATAAGTCATCAGCTTAGTCATGGTATCCCCTAAACTAGCCAAATAGAGCGTGAAGAAAGTCATTCCTGTTACTCCAAAATAAGCCGTTACAAAGGCCGTTAAGGTATTCTTCACAAACAAGACAAGCAAAGAAGAAATCATATAAATAAAGGCTCCATAGAGTAGAAAATCAATATAGATGTTTCTGATATAATCCCACAAAGGAAAATCCACATGTTGCACAGAATACTTATAAAAAGCTAACTCTAAAACCAAAATAGTCGCAGCGACTATAGACAACACAAGGAAACTTAAGAGTTTTCGAAGAATGACCTCCCATCCAGATAAGGAAGATACCCGAATCATATTAATTGTTCGATTCTGAAATTCTCGTCCAAGACTAGACACTGCTAGATAAGCAAAGACGATATCCACGATAAAGGAATAACTGGCAATAATTGCTGATGGCCCAAGGTAAGCTCCCTTATAGCCATCACATAAGATTACAATTGCACCAATCAATGCTACCAATCCAAGACAAATAAAGACACTCCTTGTCACACATTCCTGCTTTAAAAATACCGTTCTCAATTTACTTTTCATTGAATAGCACCTCACTTAATCCTTCTTTTTCATAAGTAAAAGGAATCCCCTCCCGATCCATAACCTGCTTAACAGCTGCCAACCCTTTGACTAAGATGTCATGCTTTTGTCGTTCAAAAGGTATACCATTTAATTTGAGTAGGGTCATTAATGACTTCAAACTTAAATCCTCAGTATAAATCTTATATTTGACATTATCACTGTCATCTAAGTAAATCAGCTTATGATTCTTCAACAAATAATTTTTCGTACAAACCTGTTCAAGATTAGACAGGATATGACTTGAAATAATAAAGGTTAGACCATGGTTTTTAGCTAACTTTTTAATTAATGTGAGGAGACTGTTGATTCCATTAGGATCCAAACCATTTGTAGGCTCATCAAGAAGGATGAGTTCATCTGAAGCAATTAAGGCGATAAACAAACCCACACGTTGCTTCATTCCCAAAGACAATTTGGAAGCCTTGCGTTTAAGATAGGCTGCCACCTCCAACTCGTCCTTATAACGATCAATTAACGCGTAATCCTTACTGTACAATTTACAATAGAATTTAAGGTTAGCTTCAACAGTCATGTTAGGATATAGAGCTGGAGCTTCAATCAAGGCTCCTACAGTTTTTGTTTTTAAGTCAATAATATCCTTGGGTCCTGCCAAGATACCTGAGACTAGTTTCATCAGGGTCGTCTTCCCTGCACCATTATTACCAATCAAACCAGCAATATCCCCCTTCTCTAACGTGAACGAGATATTATCCAAAACGGTTTGCTTTCCAAAACTATAGGTTAAGCCTTTCACCGCTAGCACTGTCATGTATTTACCTTTCTTTGTTTAAATATATTTCTAATATAAATCTTTAACATCCAAGTGAATAGTTCACTTGGACGATGAAAACTTATAACGCTTATTCTTTTTAACTCTCATGAAAATAGGAGTTATTTAATAACCTGCTATCTTATTTTTCTCAGTTTTAAAATCTCAACTGCAATATAACTTACTTGTCCAACTCCATAACCAATGTCATATGCTACATTTCCCCCAACAATTTCAGAAAGCTTATCAAAGGTTAAAGAATCAAATTTATCCATCATCATTGTATCCATATACATTTTCCCTTAACCTCTAAATCCATCTACAAATCCACGACCAAAATCATAAACCGTGTGAGTAACTACTCCGACTCCATATCCTACAGATGAGTAAATACTTCCACCAACTACAATTGCTAAATCTTTAATATCAATTTTTTGAAATGTATTTTTCATGTTCTCTCCTATTCTTTATTTCATTGACTTCGACTACCTACCACGCTTGACGAAAACCTTTTACAAATTCGTTAATAACGTACTTACCATATTTAACTGGGTTGAAACCACCACTGATTTGCTCTAAATCATCATTGGACAACACCGTAAATAATTGTTTTTCTTCTAACATTACAAAGCTCCTTTCTAAATAAAATTCTAAGGTTAGCTCTCTCAGCAGCTCTTAGCCACTAAGTCCAAGCTATGACTTCATTATAAGAGCTTAACGAAATAAAAAATAGTGACATAGATGTCACCATTCCATAGGATTAAAGACAAAAGAAAAGGCTAAGTATATAAACTCAACCTGAGACTATAGTAATTAGCAGAGAAAATCATTTCTCCTTGTCCTTACCCGCTACCCTAAGCGCAAACAAAGAAAAAGCTAGCGAAAGTGTTGACCAGACGAGACAATGGTCAATAAAAGCAACGCCTTCGGTGAAACTTAGCGTAGCATTTATCATCACAATAAATAGCCAGACGATCACGATAACAATGCTTAAACTTCTGATAAGATTATTCTTCTGTTTATCCATATTTCTCTTTCCCATATTTGGTACTCATGGTAACTTCTAATCGCCATAAGGAGGTCTTCTTTTCAACCACCATTTGTTCCAACCCAATCGTTCAGGTAAGGTTTGAGGTCTAGATACAAAATCACCCCCTGTGACATTTTCTAAGGTTTCAGCAGTCAGCTCTTCGCCATATGCCTTAGTTCGCATTCTTATTTCTCCTTTCTTGTCAAAAAATAAATACAGCAATAACCACTTGGACTATTCAAAAACTAGTTGTCTTGGTAACCTAGTGGGTTTGGCTATAAGGTCATTATAGGTTCTCTCTTTTCAAAAAAATAGTGACATAAATGTCACTATCACTCAACACAAAAATCCAGGCCTTTATAAGACCTGTTCCAAAACTTGTTTATTTCTACGGTGTTTCAGAATAAGATAAAAAATAACCTCAAAAAGGAGAAAAGTAAAATAAATTCCTAAAACGTAAAGCAAAGTTTCCCATTTATCTGTTGCTGATTGAAAATGGCCGTGATGATCCACTGTACGGATGCTAATCAAAAGACAAATATCTAGAAATAGGGCTAGAAGAATACCATTAAAGCCTATAAAAAAACGCTTTTTAACCATAGTCTGACTCCTGTATGTTTGTTCTTAACCATAGAATAGCAAGCTCAACTTAAACCAGCCTAAAGCAAAAAAAGACTCAAAGAGCCTTTTTCTTTATGTCAATTTTTCTTTCAGATATTGTCCTGTGTAGCTTTCTGGAACAGCTGCCACCTCTTCTGGAGTCCCTGTTGCAACAATAGTACCTCCACCGACACCGCCTTCAGGACCCAAATCAATAATATGGTCTGCGGTCTTGATAACATCCAGATTGTGCTCAATCACGAGAACAGTGTTGCCATCATCCGCAAAACGCTGAAGCACCTTCAAAAGACGTGCAATGTCATCTGTATGAAGACCCGTCGTCGGTTCATCCAGAATGTAGAAGGACTTCCCAGTAGAGCGTTTGTGCAACTCACTAGCCAACTTCATACGTTGAGCTTCTCCACCTGATAGGGTTGTTGCTGGTTGTCCCAAGGTCACATACCCAAGCCCTACATCCTTGATTGTCTGCACCTTACGAGCAATCTTAGGAATAGCCGCAAAGAAGTCAACCGCGTCATCAACTGTCATATCCAGAATCTCCGCGATATTTTTCCCTTTATAACGAACCTCTAGGGTCTCAGAATTATAGCGTGTGCCATGACAAACCTCACAAGGGACATAAACATCAGGCAAGAAATGCATCTCAATCTTGATAATACCATCACCAGAACAGGCTTCACAACGACCACCCTTGACATTGAAAGAGAAACGCCCCTTCTTGTAACCTCGAATCTTGGCCTCATTGGTTTGAGCAAAAAGATCACGAATATCGTCAAAGACACCTGTATAAGTCGCTGGATTAGAACGAGGTGTACGCCCAATTGGACTTTGGTCAATATCAATCAAACGTTCGATATGCTCGATTCCTGTCACTGATTTGTGTTTACCAGGTTTCTCACTATTGCGATTGAGCTCTTGAGCAATTTTTTTCTTGAGAATTCCATTAACCAAAGTCGATTTTCCTGAACCAGAAACACCTGTGACTGCAATCAACTTTCCAAGTGGAAACTTGACAGATACATTCTTAAGGTTATTTTCGCTAGCTCCTGTAACCTCGATAAAACGACCATTACCTACACGACGTTCTGTCGGTACAGGAATTGATTTAGCACCTGACAAATATTGCCCGGTGATTGATTTCTTGTTCTTAGCCACTTCCTCTGGGGTTCCAGAGGCCATGATTTGACCACCAAAGGCACCAGCACCAGGTCCCACATCGATAAGCCAGTCAGCCTCACGCATAGTATCTTCATCATGCTCCACCACAATCAAGGTATTGCCCAAGTCACGCATCTTTTTAAGACTTGAAATCAAGCGATCATTGTCACGCTGATGAAGCCCAATAGAAGGCTCGTCCAACACATATAGGACTCCAGAAAGGTTAGAGCCAATCTGTGTCGCCAAACGGATACGCTGACTCTCACCACCTGAAAGGGTTCCAGCCATACGAGAGAGAGTCAAATAATTAAGGCCTACATTATTTAAGAAAGTCAAGCGATCCTTGATTTCCTTAACAATTGGACGAGCAATCACTCCCTCGTTTTCACCTAATTCAAGGTTATCTATCTCCTTAAGATGATCTAAAATAGACAAATCAGAGATTTGACCAATATTGAGACCATTCTCACCACCAACACGAACTGAGAGTGCTGCTTCGTTAAGACGATAGCCATGACAAGTTGGACATGACAGCTCATTCATATAACCTCGCATGACATTGCGAGTGAAATCACTATTGGTCTCGTGATAGCGACGATTGATATTAGTCACAACTCCTTCAAAAGGAATATCAATATCACGCACCCCACCAAAATCATTAACATAATGGAAATGGAATTCACGATCCCCAGATCCGTAGAGAATCAAATCTTGTTCTTCTTTTTTAAGATCTTCAAATGGCGTATCCATATCCACGCCGAACTGCTCCATAGCCTGCTCAAGCATGGCTGGATAGTAGTTGGACGAAATAGGATTCCAAGGCGCCAGAGCACCTTCACGTAAGGTCTTACTAGCATCAGGGATAACCAAATCCATATCAACTTCCAGTTTATTACCCAAACCATCACAGGTCGGACAAGAGCCAAATGGCGCATTGAATGAAAAGAGACGAGGCTCCAACTCTGGCACTGTGAAGCCACAAACCGGACAAGAATAATGTTCTGAGTAAAGCAGTTCATTATCATCCATGGTATCCACAATCAAGTAGCCATCTGCTAAACGTAGGGCCGCCTCAACCGAATCAAAGAGACGACTACGGATACCATCCTTATTCACCAAGCGGTCCACAACCACTTCGATATTATGCATCTTAGACTTAGACAACTCTGGCACTTCTGTGACATCGTAAATCTCACCATCTACACGAACACGAACATAACCGTCCTTTTGTACACGCTCAAAAACGGCCTTGTGTTGCCCTTTTCTACGACGAACAATCGGCGCTAAAATCTGCATACGCGTACGCTCAGGAAGAGCTAGAACCTCGTCCACAATCTGTTCCACAGAGGACGACTGAATGGCCCCATGACCATTAGGACAATAAGGAACACCCACACGGGCATAAAGAAGACGAAGATAGTCATTAATCTCTGTTGCCGTTCCGACCGTCGAACGAGGGTTTTTGCTTGTTGTTTTCTGGTCAATGGAGATGGCAGGACTCAAACCATCAATCGAGTCCACATCAGGTTTCTCCATATTTCCCAAAAACTGGCGGGCATAGGCTGAGAGACTTTCCACATAACGACGTTGCCCCTCTGCATAGATGGTATCAAAGGCCAAAGAAGACTTACCAGAACCTGACAAGCCCGTCACCACCACCAGTTTATCACGCGGAATCTCCACATCGATATTTTTTAAATTGTGAGCTCTTGCTCCATGAATCACTAACTTATCTTGCATATTTTTAAGAGGCCCTAGCGCAAAAGCTACTGCCGCTCCTTTCTACAGACGGATGGAAAATCCATCCCGACTTTCTCTCATAATTATAACAAAATTTCAATTTATCCAGCCCAAAAATGTTTCAAATGTAGTATAATGGTGGAGTGTCTAAAAAAGGCAAGGAACATCATCCCAAGCCTCATTTGACAGCACTAAAAAAGTTAAGAGCAGTGTTAATTGGACTTAAAAGCGATTGTAAAAATCCTTTTACAATCAAGATGCTAGCGCTTACTTAATGACGAAGGAGGGGTTCCCATTGAAACAGATGTTCTTATCCACCGGAAAAGAATTCAAAGAAATTGAAACATTCGAGCCTGGTGCTTGGATTCATTTGGTGAACCCTTCCCAAGAAGAAGCCATGAAGGTCGCAGAACGGTTTAACATTGATATTCAAGACCTCCGCGCCCCTCTGGACGTGGAAGAAACTTCACGTATCGATGTCGAAGATGACTACACCCTAATTCTGGTCGACGTCCCAACCCATGAAGAGCGTAATAACAAAAGCTACTACGTCACTATTCCATTGGGTATCATCGTTACTGATGAGGTGGTTGTTACTACCTGTCTTGAGGACATCAGTCTCATGGATAACTTCCTCAACCACCGTGTACGTAACTTCTACACCTTCATGAAGACCCGTTTTGTCTTTCAGATTCTCTATCGCAATGCTCAACTTTACCTAACCGCCCTACGTTCTATCGACCGTCAGAGTGATAAATTGGAAGCTCAGTTGGAAAATGCGACTAAAAACGAGCATTTGATTGACATGATGGAATTGGAAAAATCCATTGTCTACCTAAAAGCCTCACTTAAGATGAATGAGCGAATTGTCAAAAAGCTAACAGGTAACGCCTCTAGCTTGAAAAAATATATCGAGGACGAAGATCTCTTGGAAGATACGCTGGTTGAAACCCAACAGGCCATTGAGATGGCAGGCATCTATGAAAATGTCTTGAATGCCATGGCTGAAACCTCTGCCTCTATTATCGGCAATAACCAGAACACAATCATGAAAACACTCGCTCTCATGACTATGGCTCTGGACATCCCAACCGTTATCTTCTCCGCCTACGGTATGAACTTTAAAAACAATTCTATGCCTCTAAACGATTTAGATAACGCCTTTTGGGTCATCTTCTTCATGGCAGCCTTCGGGTCATCCTGCGTTGTTATCTACTTTATCAGGAAAAAATGGTTCTAACATAGAGCCTCTTCTTTTCCCTAAACTACAAAACTAAAAAAATAATACTATTTATCGAAAGGTCATCTCATGGACATCCAAAAACTCACCAAGAAAAACCAAGAATTTATCCACATCGCAACTAACCAACTCATCAAAGATGGTAAATCAGACCAAGAAATCAAAGACATTCTTGGCAATGTCATTCCTGAACTTATCGAAAATCAAAAAAAAGGAATTACAGGACGTGGACTCCTTGGTGCTCCAACTGTTTGGGCTGCTAGTTTCTCTCCTGAAAAACACCATAAACCTGAAACTGGTAAGCCTAACAAAGAAGTGCCAGAAACAGATAAAACACCTTGGAAGATGTGGCTTGATACCTCACTCTTCCTTCTAGCCATCGTTGCTATCATGAACGCAATCTTTGGTTTCTCAGGTACACAAACTAGCTACGGTCTCACAACCCTTCTTTCAGTGTCATTCATTGGAGGCCTTGCTATGTATACCCCTTATCACTACATCTACCGTCACAATAACAAACCAAAAGAAGAACGTCCAAAATGGTGGTTCAGCATGACCGTCATCACACTCTCTTTTATTGCATGGTTTGCTCTCTTTAGTCTTACAGCCCTTCTTCCAAGCTACCTTAACCCTGGTCTTTCACCAATTGTGATCCTTATCATTGGTGTCATCGCTGGTGTTGCCAAATACTTCTTCAAACGTCACTACAACGTTCAAAGTACTTACGCACCTGCATCTTAATCATTCTCAACCTCAAGCACCTTTATGGGTGCTTTTTTACGTCAGAAATCTTGACACAGTTGGCTATTCTATACTAAAATGTTAAAGTTAATAGACAAAAGAAAGAATTCCAATAGATGCGTATCAAATTCCCTCTACTAATCATTGCTTGCTGCCTACTACTTATGGCTTGTGGCCACAAGAATACTCAGAAAAACTATCAAGCTTACTATAGTTTTAACAATGTGACGACTTCTACTCAGGAAAAACAGCTAGCAAAAGCCTTAAAAAGCAAGGGCATTCCGACAAAAGACTGGGACAATCTAGCCCCTTATATTAGTCGTTACAATCAGGAAAATACAAACCTCCAACCTGTTGTCAAAAAATGGACCCAAAGTAAAATCGGCAAGGATCAAAATCAATTTGTCACCTTCCTTAATGAAAAAACTTTCGAAGATAACAAATCACATTTTACTGATGACTTAAACTGCCGACGAACATCGTTCCTCCTTCTTCATGATCTTATTACAAGTTCAGAGGACCTCACCAAATTGGACCTCCCCCTTCAAAACGAATTTATAGATCTTAAGTCACGCCACAAAGAGCTAACTGCCAAGGATCAAGCTCTCTATAGTCTCCTCTTTGGGGATAATATCAGCTATCAGTCTACGGATGACCTCCTTAAAGCTTGGAAAAAAGCTGGACTCAAGTTCCCAAAAAAGGTTAAACTCCTCTCAGTCTTTCAAAGTAGCCCTGGTGATGTCAGCAATTTCCACACGGCTATAGCTTATGAAAAAGATGGCAGTATCTATGTCTTTGAAAAACAGGACCCTACACTTCCTTACAGGTGGAGCCGCTTCAATAATTGGGCGGATATCAAAACACACTGGTTATCAAACCGCTTCAAGGTCTTCAAAGATAATGTCGATATCCTCGTTAACGACCAAAAATTTGATGATTTCTTAGAAAACACACTCTATATACCACAAACCAACCAACTAGCTCCTCAAGATAAATGAGAAGACCAGTTGGTTTTTCTTTTTCCCTAAAGTATAAAATAAAACTCTCCACTGTCAGCCCTAGAAATAACAAAAGCCTACAAAATCAAGGCAGAAAAAAACACCCTCAGTCGAGGGCATTATTTTTAGTCTTCGTTTACGTAAGGCATAAGTGCCATAACGCGAGCGCGTTTAATCGCTGTTGTTACTTTACGTTGGTTTTTAGCTGAAGTTCCTGTTACACGACGTGGAAGAATTTTACCACGTTCTGAAACGAAACGGCTAAGAAGCTCAGTATCTTTGTAATCAACATATTCGATTTTGTTAGCTGCGATGTAATCAACTTTTTTACGGCGTTTGAATCCGCCACGACGTTGTTGAGCCATGTTTATTTCTCCTTTATATATTTAATTCGTTTTGTCCATTCTTAGAATGGGAGATCGTCATCTGAAATATCCATTGGATTTGAATTACCAAATGGACTCTCATCACGACCGAAGTTTGGTGTAGATTGTGCAGGTTGTGATCCACCAAATGAACCACCAGTTGAAGCTCCTCCACCGAATGAATTTGAATTATCAAATCCTCCAGCGTTGTAAGAACCACCACTGTGACCTTCACGTGCCGCACGGCTTTCCAACATTTGGAAATTATCAGCGACAACTTCAGTTACGTAAACACGTTGACCTTGTTGATTTTCATAGTTACGAGTCTGAATACGACCTGTAATTCCAATCAATGCGCCTTTCTTAGCCCAGTTAGCCAAATTTTCAGCTTGCTGGCGCCAGATAACACAGTTAATAAAGTCAGTTTCACGTTCACCATTAGCACCCTTGAAGTTACGATTAACTGCAAGACTGAATGTAGCAACTGCAACATTACTTGGTGTATAACGAAGTTCCGCATCACGGGTCATGCGACCAACGAGTACGACATTATTAATCATAATCTACCTTCTTACGCGTCAAGTTTAACGATCATGTGACGAAGAATGTCACCGTTGATTTTTGAAAGACGGTCAAACTCGTTAAGAGCAAAATCGTTATCAGATTCAACGTTAACAACGTGGTAAAGTCCTTCACGGAAATCTTGGATTTCGTATGCAAGACGACGTTTTTCCCAATCTTTTGATTCAACAACAGTTGCACCGTTGTCAGTCAAGATAGAATCGAAACGTGCTACCAAAGCGTTTTTAGCTTCTTCTTCAATGTTTGGACGAATGATATAAAGAATTTCGTATTTAGCCATTGATATTTTCCTCCTCTTTTGGTCTAATGACTCATGGTCTTTCTCCACGAGTAAGTGAGGTGCACTCACAAGATATGATTTTACCAAAGAATAGGAGATATTGCAAGGAAAAACTTATTAACTTTATCTTCCAAATAGTAAAAAGTTTAAATGACCAAGAAAAGAGCTAGACCTCATCAGTTATCTTTTCTCTGACTAAACTTCATGCTAAAATAAGAGAATGCTTTATCATAAAAAGAAATTAGGGGAAAAACTAGGACTTCCAACCTTTAACCACTACTACAATATTCCTATTACTACCCTAGAATATGATTTTAAAAACTTAGGTCCAAGTGATACCTACATTATCACTTTTAAACAGGACAATAACCTCTTTGTTGTTGACATAAGACATCAGCTTGGTCATACCAGTCATTTTGATACCGTCTCCCTCTTTGAACAAGATAATCTCTTATCAGGTATCGCTGCTGTCCCTTTAGCCTCTGTTCCTAGCATACAAATCTTGTCTTTTCCAGACAAGTTACACTCTCTGAACCCTAGTCAGCGTCTAAAAAATCTCGTCGCTCTTTACTACAAGGATGAAGAAATCATGCGTTACCTCAAGACGAATAAAAATATCGGTGATCAGGTGACAAGATATCAATTAGAGGCTGAACGACTAGAAAGACAAGGTGAGAGTTTTGACTTCTTTAAGTACGTCAGCCGTGGCAAAATACGAGAAGAAGACGGTCTATCGGAAGTGTCTAGCAAGGACTACGACTTCATTCCTGATTTTCACCCCTTCTTAACCTCACCAAGAAGCCAGCAGGTTTTAAGCGTACCAGTAACCTACTTTGATGACAAAACGAAACAGACCGCCAAAATAGACATCATGGGGTGGTATATCAAGGACCAGCAACTTAAGATTCGTTGGAAACCCAAGTACATGCGCAAACGTCGATGGCGCTCATCACGTATCTCAGTTGATATCGTGACCGACAACTACTTCTTCCAAGGACAAATCTATAGAGACAGTAGTGCCCCCATATTTCTGAACAAGCTAAACTTCGATAGTAAAATTCCTAAGAGTTTCCTACCGCATCTTAAAAATCAATACCAAATCTTTACGACTCTAGTAAAAGAACAAAAAAGGCTTGCTCTCCTACGGAAGGTTCGGTTGAACAAAAAGGACTAAGAGTCTCTCACTAAAATCCACTAATATTCAACATATCAAAAAGCTCATTCTTACACGCTAGAATGAGCTTTTAAGATTCTTCAATTGTCATTAGAACATCCTTTTGGAATTTCGTAAAAAATATTTTCATAAGGAGGAGTCATTGTGTGTCACCATTTTTATACCTAGCAATCATAGATTACCTCCATCAACTTACAAACAACTTTCAAGCATTGTAAATTTTCTATTACATCGGTATCACTCCCTAAGCTATTTTATGCAATAACTTGAAGTGTCTCCATTTTTATAACGTCCTAAATTCATCATCATAGTAATCACCTCTGATTCATATGATTTGAGACCTATCTCCCCATTGACCACTCAATGAGGTTTACTTGTCGCCGTTCTTATAACGACTTACATCAAACATCAACATAAGCGTCACCTCGGTACTTTATTACAAGATTTAAGCATTTAACTTTTGTCGATAGATTACTCATTTGGCATTGGTATCACTCCTTAAGCTATCTTACGCAACAGCTTAAGTGTCACCATTTTTATACCTACTAACATTTCTCATGAGCTTTACCTCACTTTTTGACGTTAATCTTGAGTTTAGCTTTCGATTTCTGGTGGTATCACTCCCTTGTAGCTATTTTATGCAACATTATTAATCGCCGTTTTTATACCTACTCATATTTTTCATGAACTCACCTCGTTCATCTTAAGAATATAGGACTTACGTTTCGTGTGGCATGGGTATCACTCCTTAGGCTATTTTACGCAACAACCTATGTGTCTCCATTTTTATACCTACTAACATTTCTCATGAGTTTTACCTCACTTTTCTTAAGTTAACAGATTTGAGTTTGGCTTTCGACTTCTGGTGGTATCACTCCCTTGTAGCTATTTTATGCGACTGAATTAATCTCCGTTCTTGTAACGCCCTACTGTCATGCGGTCACGCTCCTCAGAGATGATTGGTAAAGTTATTTGTTTTGCCTACTGTTTTGTTTAGAGATTTTAGTCTCCGTTTTTGTACCTTGAAATATTTACTCTCACCATGGCTCTTACCTCCTTGATGAATCCTTATCTTCTTTACACTTTTAGTATAATGTAAACGCTTACTTTTGTCAATCCTTTTGTCGGAAAAACGCATAATTTTTTGAAAAAAGATTTCTTTGCTACAATAGAGACATGTTAGATTTAAAAGAATACGGCATTGTCATGTGGGATGCTGAGAAAATCGCGTCTTTTCGTCGCACCCTCCTGGACTGGTACGATCGAGAGAAACGAGACCTCCCCTGGCGTAGGACTAGAAACCCATACTATATCTGGGTCAGTGAAATCATGCTACAACAAACCCAGGTTCAGACTGTTATTCCCTATTACGAGCGCTTTTTAGACTGGTTCCCAACAGTTAAGGATTTGGCCGAAGCCCCAGAAGAGAAGCTTCTCAAAGCTTGGGAGGGACTAGGCTACTATTCACGTGTCCGAAACATGCAAAAGGCTGCGCAACAAATCATGGATGACTTTGATGGTCAGTTTCCAGATACATATGAAAACATTGCCAAACTCAAGGGCATCGGACCCTATACTGCTGGTGCTATTTCTAGCATCGCTTTTGGGCTCCCAGAACCTGCTGTTGATGGTAATGTTATGCGGGTTATGGCTCGTCTCTTTGAGGTTAACTACGATATCGGAGACGCCAAAAATCGTAAGATTTTCCAAGCGATTATGGACATTTTGATTGACCCTGACCGTCCAGGTGACTTTAATCAGGCGCTTATGGACCTTGGGACTGATATCGAGTCAGCTAAAAATCCAAGACCCAACGAAAGCCCTATTCGCTTTTTCTGTGCAGCCTATCTCAATGGAACTTATGACAAATACCCCATCAAATTGCCTAAGAAAAAGCCTAAACCTATGCAAATTCAGGCTTTTATTATCAGAAATGCAAAGGGTGAATTTCTGCTCGAAAAAAATATCGAGGGACGTCTGCTAGGTGGTTTCTGGTCCTTCCCTATCATGGAAACAGACTTTATTGGCCAACAACTCAGCCTTTTTGAAAAGGATGATTGTATTCTCGAAACAGTCTCTCAAAAGGCTATTTTTGAGGAAAATTATGCCCTCAAACCAGAATGGACAAACAATAGCTTTACACCCGTAAAGCATACCTTCAGCCATCAAAAATGGACCATCGAAATGATGGAAGGCAACGTTAAGAACGATAAACCTACTTCCGATAAGGAGCTACGCTGGGTGGCTAGTCAAGACTTTGACCAGTTCCCAATGGCCACACCACAGAAGAAGATGATTAAAACTTATGAAGACAGTAAAAAAGGATAGCATTGAGTGCTACCCTTTTTCTTATACATCAAGTTTATCGTGCTTACGGCCTCGAAAAGCAAGGTATACTTTTGAAAGAACTACTCCCAAAAAGATATAAAACAATTCCAAATAAGTCACATTTTTTGACATAAAAAATTCAATCATAATACGACACTCCTTTTTATTAAGAACTCCTGTCGCTGTTCTCAGTTATACTTCTATTGTAGATAAGATGGCCAATAAAGAATAGTGACATAAATGTCACTATGGGGAACAAAAAAGCCGAAACATTCAAGTTTCAGCTTTGGAGTTATTAGTCTACTTTGTAAAAGAAGTAACTGTCGTCTGTGGTGCCATAAAGTGACTGCCCACCCCAGATACGATCCTTACTTTTATCTGACTGATCATCAGCTTTCTCATTTGGTGATGACATTACAGAACCAGTCAAAGATACTCCTTGGGGTAAAAATGATAATGTTCCACCACCAGGACCAACTTCTTTTGGCACAAGTTCTGCTTTAAAAAAGCCATCAGTAATTTTACCATATTCAATTGCTACCTTTGCCGTATACAATTCTATAAATTGGAATTAATTTACTTCATTGTCTCTTTCTTTTTTCTACATTTGTACACAATAAAATGGACTATACAAAATATAACGAACATAGACGTGAAATTTATCCAGACGTCCATATACGCGGACTGAGCTAAATTTTCTCTAAAGCTCGTAGACCATACATAAAAAAATGCAAGTAAAACTGTCGGTATGTACGAAACTACATATCTTAGAACCATAGGCTTTATAATCAGCTCTGTAACAAGAGCATATGCCACTACACCTATTAAAACTATGATTGCTCTGTCTATTTCGTGCCAGTTTCCGCTCGGATCCTCATATATTCCGTTATATAAATACAAAATGCTGTTTAGCACCGTTACAAATGTATATAAAACCGTATATGCGAAAATCAAATTCTTATATTTATCCTTTTTCATTGCACTACTACTCCAGAAATTCAAATTTGTTTATCTAATTATAAAATAAAGGTTAACGATTAATCAATTTAATTATATAACTAAAATTAGAAATGTTTATTCCAAATTTATTTGAGAGTTGTTCTAAGTTATTCCTTCCTTTCTAAGTTCATAGATTAGAACTTGTGACTTGCTCTTCGGATGAAAGCCTCTGCTACCGGCCAAGGCTTAAAAAACCACCGATTCAGCACCACCTTTGCTAGCTAACCCGACTAGCAAGTCTCATTAGTATATTAACTACTGGTCGGGAACCCCTATCTAATATAACACTTTAGGGGAACTTTTTTGATACATCGTTAAAAACTTTTCGGAACCACTAGCATAGCTGGTGGTTTTCAATAGGCAAAAAAGCCGAACCTCAGTCCAGCTTTCATCTGTCTATTTCTACTTGGTCATAAAGTAGATGATTATTACTAATATAGCCACAATACCTAGGATAACAGCCAGAAATCCTAGCATGTAACGCAAGAGAAAATAGGTAAATGGAAAATTTTCTTTCATGTTTTACTTTGCCTCATACCATGTACGGCCGTCATTCTCATCTGCAATGAGTGGGACAGCGAGTTCGACTGCAGCTTCCATGGTTTCTTTAACCAAGGCTTTCATCGCTACAAGTTCATCGTTTGGCACCTCAAGGACGATTTCATCGTGCACTTGGAGGAGCATCTTAGTTTTATAGCCACCTTCTACCAAAGCCTTGTCTAAGTTAATCATAGCAATCTTGAGGATATCAGCGGCACTTCCTTGGATAGGTGAGTTGATAGCTGTACGCTCTGCGAAGTTGCGAACATTAAAGTTACGAGAATTGATATCTGGCAACTCACGACGGCGGTGGAAGAGAGTTTCTACGTAGCCCTTATCCTTAGCTTCACGAACCACATTATCCATATAGGCCTTGATACCAGGATAACGCTCAAAGTAGGTGTCGATATACTCCTTGGCCTTTTTACGGCTAATGCCAAGGTTGTTAGAAAGGCCGAAGTCAGAAATGCCATAAACGATACCGAAGTTAACAGCCTTGGCGTTACGACGGTCGTTAGGTGTGACATTCTCTGGCTTTTCAATACCAAAGACACGCATGGCGGTAGAGGTATGGATATCTGCCCCCTCTTTAAAAGCAGCAATCAAATGCTCATCTCCCGAAATGTGAGCCAACACGCGCAACTCAATCTGTGAATAATCCGAGCTTAAAAGCACTGCGTCCTCAGTCGATGGGACAAAAGCCTTACGGATGAGACGACCTTGCTCCAAGCGAACAGGGATATTTTGCAAGTTTGGATCCACTGATGAGAGGCGACCTGTCTGTGTTAAATCTTGCACATAACGGGTATGGATCTTGCCATCCTCAAGGATATAATCCTGAAGCCCCAAGACATAGGTAGACTGAAGCTTAGTGATTTGGCGGTACTCCAAAATCTTAGCTACGATTGGAGCAATTGGTGCCAAACGTTCAAGGACATCCACAGCCGTTGAATAACCTGTCTTGGTTTTTTTAGTGTATTCCAAAGGCAGTCCCATCTTTTCGAAGAGGATGACACCCAACTGTTTTGGCGAGTTGATATTAAACTCTTCGCCCGCCATTTCATAGATTTCTTGGGTCAATTTATCGATGACTACTTGGTTTTCCACTGCCATCTCGTTAAGGGTTTGTCCCTTAACCTTAATACCAGCGATTTCCATCTTAGCTAGCACATTTGCCAGTGGTAACTCCATATCAAAGAGAAGCTCTGATTGACCGTGTTCAGCCAATTTTTCAAGCATGACAGGTTTAGCTACCTGAAGGACCTTGACTTTTTTAGCTAGGTGGCTGAGCAAGACCTCTTTTTCAGGAACGGCACGTTTAGCTCCTTTACCATAGACCACTTCATCTGTTTCAAGCGGCAAGTCTGTATAGAGACGGGCAATGGTTGACAATTCATTGTCCTCAACGGTTGAGAGGAGATACTTGGCCAGACGTGCATCAAAATTAGCTGTAGGCAAGTCAATACCTAGATGACTCAAAAGGACCTTACTACGCTTGAAATCGTAGATATTAACAGCTTTAGAAAGAGCTGCCTGGAAGGCGTCTGATTTGAGTAGATCAGTATCTGTAGACGCATAAATCTGCTTGTCGTTACCCCATGCAAAACCGATGATAGGCTCAGTGTGATAATTCTCACCAAGGATTTCAAAATAAAAGAAATCATCAAGGCTGAAGTGATCCGCTGTTACTTGGCTAGGCTCTTCATAGGCCACATCAAAATCTTGTGGCACAGCCTCGCCACCAAGGGCATTTTTAAACTGAACAAAGCCCATCTCGTCATAAAAGGCTGCCAATTTTTCAAGGTCAGGTCCCGTAAAGGCCGTATCATCGAGACCAATTTCAATAGGAGACTGGGTATCAATAGTCGCCAGGGTCTTAGAAAGGAAGGCTTGTTCCTTGTCATTGATGAGATTTTCCTTCATTTTGGACTTCTTCATCTCGTCGATGTGATCATAGATACCTTCAAGGGAACCGTGTTCCAAGAGGAGCTTGAGACCTGTCTTTTCACCAATCTTAGTCACTCCTGGAATATTATCGGACTTATCACCCATGAGGGCCTTAAGGTCGATGAATTGAGCTGGAGTAATCCCCATTTTCTCCATGAGGTAGTCAGGTGTGAAGGCTTCAAACTCAGCTACACCTTTTTTCGAAATCTCAACGACTGTATTTTCGTCAGTCAGCTGAATCAAGTCTTTATCCCCAGAAACAACTGTGATTTGGTAGTCCTCACTGGTATTTTCAGCCATCTTAGCTAAGGTACCGATAATGTCATCTGCCTCGTACTGAGCCAAGTCATAATAGGCGATGCCACGTGCAGCCAACATCTCACGAATATAAGGGAACTGCTCACGGAATTCCTCTGGAGTCTTGGCACGACCAGCCTTATAGTCCGCAAACATCTCTGTACGGAAAGTTGTTTTACCAGCATCAAAAGCTACCAAAACATGAGTCGGTTGGATACGCTCAAGCAGGTTGTCCAACATGAGGTGGAAACCGTAGATAGCATTGGTATGAAGGCCGTTATTGTTACGAAAACGGTCAATTTGATTATAGAGTGCGAAAAAGGCACGAAAGGCAACGGATGAACCGTCGATTAATAGTAATTTTTTCTGATTAGTCATAGGTTTATTATAGCATAGATGGGAGCATTGGTTTTAATTGAAAATCTCTTATTTTAGAGAGACTCTTTTGTAAAATAGTCGTTCAAAAATAAAAAACTTCAAGGAAAATTGTTCAGAGACAAACTGTAAAAATAGTCACTCAACATCTGATGACAAAAGCCCGCTTATAAAACTATCTCAAGCATTTCCCACCTCCACCCCCCTATAGTCAAATGTGTTATAATAGGAGCTATGAACACAAAGATTTTAGACCAATTAGAATTTAACAAGGTCAAGGACCAGTTCACAGAATACCTGCAGACTGAACAGGCTCAGGCGGAGTTGCGTGACTTGGTACCTATGACCAATCCAGAAAGAATTCAAAATCAATTTACAGAAATCCAAGAAATGGCAGAGATTTTCGTAGAGCACCATGGCTTTGCCATTGGTAGCTTGCGAGATATTTCTGAGCCCTTGCGTCGCTTGGAACTAGATGCTGACCTCAACATCCAGGAGCTCATTGCTATCAAGAAGGTGCTACAAGCTTCAGCTGACCTCGGTCGCTTTTACGCTGACCTTGAAAATGTAGAGCTCATTGCCCTTAAACGTCTTTTCGAAAAGATTGAAGCCTTCCCAAGTCTCCAAGGTAGCCTTCAGAGCATCAATGACGGTGGTTTTATTGAGCATTTTGCTAGCCCAGAGTTGCAAAATATCCGTCGTCAACTTAAATCTTGTGATGATGCCATTCGCCAGACCTTGCAAGACATTCTCAAGAAATCTGGCCACATGTTGGCTGAGAGTTTGATTGCTAGTCGTAACGGTCGTTCGGTGCTTCCTGTCAAAAATACCTACCGTAACCGTATTGCTGGAGTTGTGCATGACATCTCAAGCTCTGGAAACACAGTATATATCGAGCCACGTGCCGTTATCCAGCTTAACGAAGAAATTACACAATTACGTGCAGACGAACGCCACGAGATGGCTCGTATCCTGCATGAACTGTCTGATCAACTCCGTCCACAGGCTGCTGCAATTGCCAACAACGCTTGGATTTTGGGCCACATGGACTTCATTCGAGGAAAATATCTCTATCTCCATGATAAAAAAGCGGTTATTCCAAAGATTAGTGACAACCAAACACTACAACTACTTAACGTTCGTCACCCTCTTTTGGCCAATCCTGTAGCCAACGATTTGCACTTTGATGAGGACCTCACGGCCATTGTCATCACAGGTCCCAATACTGGTGGTAAAACGGTCATGCTTAAAACGCTAGGACTAGCACAACTAATGGCTCAATCTGGTCTTCCAATTTTGGCTGATAAGGGCAGCCGTGTCGCCATTTTCCAAGAGATTTTTGCGGACATCGGAGACGAACAGTCTATCGAACAAAGTTTGTCAACTTTCTCTAGTCACATGACCCACATTGTTGAGATTCTGAATGCTGCCGACAGTAACAGCCTGGTCTTGGTCGATGAGCTTGGGGCTGGTACCGACCCTCAGGAAGGAGCTAGTCTAGCCATGGCAATCTTAGAGCACCTCCGTTTAAGTCAGATTAAGACCATGGCTACCACTCACTATCCTGAGCTTAAGGCCTATGGGATTGAGACGCAACATGTGGAAAATGCCAGCATGGAGTTTGACACAGCGACTTTAAGCCCTACCTATCGTTTTATGCAAGGGGTTCCTGGTCGTTCTAATGCCTTTGAAATTGCTCGACGCCTCGGTTTGAATGAGATTATTGTCAAGGAAGCAGAAAACCTCACGGATACTGATAGTGATGTCAACCGTATCATCGAGCAACTTGAAGCCCAAACTGTGGAAACACAAAAACGTCTGGAACACATCAAGGACGTGGAGCAAGAGAACCTTAAATTCAACCGTGCGGTCAAGAAACTCTATAACGAATTCTCCCATGAATACGACAAGGAACTCGAAAAGGCTCAAAAAGAAATTCAAGAGATGGTTGATACCGCTTTGGCTGAGAGCGATAGTATTCTCAAAAATCTCCACGATAAGAGTCAACTCAAACCTCATGAAGTTATCGACGCCAAAGGAAAACTCAAGAAACTTGCCCCACAAGTGGATCTCTCTAAGAATAAGGTCCTTCGTAAGGCTAAGAAAGAAAAGGCTGCGCGTGCCCCTCGTGTCGGAGATGATATCATCGTTACTGCTTATGGTCAACGTGGTACGCTTACCAGTCAAGCCAAAAATGGTAACTGGGAAGCCCAAGTAGGTCTCATCAAGATGACACTCAAGGCAGATGAATTCACTCTGGTTCGTGCCCAAGCTGAAGCCCAACAACCTAAGAAGAAACAGATTAACGTGGTTAAAAAAGCCAAGAAGGCATCTAGCGGTCCTCGTGCCCGTCTAGACCTTCGTGGGAAACGTTACGAAGAAGCCATGCAAGAGCTTGATGCCTTTATTGACCAAGCCCTACTTAATAACATGAGTCAGGTGGACATCATCCACGGTATTGGTACAGGTGTCATCCGTGATGCTGTTACCAAATATCTCCGACGTCATCGCCATGTTAAAAGTTTTGAATATGCCCCACAAAGTGCTGGTGGTTCCGGGTGTACCATTGCAACCTTAGGGTAAAAATAGATAAGAAAGACTGAGACCTTGTGTTCAGTCTTTTTTCATATGTTACCAAAACAAAGAACAAAAAAGCCTCCCTTAATCAAGGAAGACTTCTATTTTCTATATCACACTTGTCCACAAGTGCTGGATAATCTGACTAACTGGAAAATTCCAATTAATCAAAAGTCGCAAAACCCAGCTAGATGACAAGACCGTTTGAATGTTATTCATGGGAACAGTCGCAAGAATATTACCCAACATAGTCAAAGGCACAAGACTCACTAAGGAGGCCAAGACACCACCTACCACTTGGTAACGTCTCTGATCAAGTCGCTCAATTCTCACAAAATGGAAGAAAATCCCAAGAAAGCGCAAACCATAATAAGCCACACAGTAAATGGCAAAATAGGCAACACCTGCATAATAGACACGGTCAAGTGAGAAGATGTTCTGATCTTTAAAGAAAGCTATACTAGCATCTTTTGTTGGATTGGTATAAGGTATCCAAAGATTGATAGCCTCTCCTAGCGACCGGTAAAAGTAGGCCGCTACACACATGGCAATAATGACTGAAACCACGTAATAAGCTTGCATAAAAAGGCCTCGACGGTAGCCAATGTAGAAATTCCAAGCCACGATAGCTAAGACAAGGAGTCCAATCATGCGTCATCCTCATCGTCATTTGTAGCTGTCGCCTTGACCTTAAGTTGTTCAAGTTGCTTAGCTCTCAACGTTTCCAACTCTTTTTCCATATCTTCAACTTGTATTTCACGTTCCAACTGAGTCGACAAAGAATTGATAGCCATTAGGATAGCAATCGTTTCATTGTCAGCATTTTTCATCTGCTCTTTGATAATTTTATATTTCTCGTGGGCAACACGCTCAACCTCTTCCATGAATAGATTATCCTTATCAGTTGTTAGCGTGAGGTTCTTCTCTCCAAAATGAAATTTGTAACGGTTCTTATTTGCCATTTGCTTGTTAGCTGCCAATCAATGGTGGTCACGGATTCGCCACCGCAGCTTCTCCTTATTTTATTGCTTTTATATCGCCATTTTTTAGCAAGATTCAGACACTTACTCTGAGGCGTGTTCGACACTTAAATGCCAACCTATTTCTTCTAATTGTGGAAAAAAGAGCAGGGTTAGGCATTCTCTTTCTAATCATTATATCCTAAATTTTAACTTTCGTAAATTTTAGACTTTGCACTTCTCCAGAAAAATAATTTTCAGGGATTCCGAGTCTGTAAAATATCTACCAATTCTCCTTTTTTGTGCTAAAATAGATTTCATGGGCACAATCGTATTAAAAATGACAGCAGAGCAGATTTCGACACTCCAGAAGGACCTAGCAAGCTATGCGACTGCGACTAAAAATCCTTATGCAAGTTTTTCAGCCAAGGTCGATGGAATAAGTGTCATCGCCTATACTTCAGGAAAGGTAACTTTCCAAGGTGCTAAGCCAGAAATCCTAGCTAGCCGTTTTGGATACCAAGCTGAACCTAAGCATTCACCTGATGGGCAAAACCTAGCCCTAATTGGATCAGACGAAGTCGGAAATGGCTCCTATTTTGGTGGTCTAGCTGTTGTAGCTAGTCTAGTTACCCCAGCTGACCATGCCTTTTTGAAATCTCTAGGAGTTGATGATTCTAAAAATCTTAACGATATCAAGATTCGTCAGATTGCACCTATGTTGGAGGAGAAAATTCCTCACAAGGCACTCCTTCTTTCGCCTAGAAAGTACAATGAAGTGGTTGGAGACGGTAAGAGTCATAATGCTGTGTCCGTTAAAGTAGCCCTCCATAATCAGGCTATCTTCCTATTGTTACAATCAGGTGCTAAACCAGATAAGATTGTCATCGATGCCTTCACCAGCGAGAAAAATTATCAAAAATATCTCAAGAACGAACGTAATCGCTTTGACTTCCCTATTACTTTAGAAGAAAAAGCCGAAGGTAAATACCTAGCTGTCGCGGTGAGCTCTATCATCGCTCGCAATCTCTTCCTGGAAAATCTGGATAAACTCAGCCAAGAAGTAGGTTATACTCTTCCTTCAGGTGCTGGTGCTAAGTCCGACCAGGTCGCAGCCAAGCTTCTTCAAGCCTACGGAGATCAGGCTCTCCAAGCTACTGCTAAATATCATTTCGCCAATACTAAAAAAGCCTACCAACGCTTAAAATAACCCTGAAAGGCCTTAACTATGAAAAACAAATGGACCCAATACTTTCTCATTTTTCTTCGTGAATGGGGACTCTTTATCCTCTTTATCACATTCTTCCTCTTGACTCGCCTCTTCCTCTGGCTTCCTGTTCAGGTTGACGGCCACTCAATGGATCCAACTCTCGCCAATAACCAGCGTGTTATTGTTTTGAAACACACGTCCATTGAACGCTTTGATATTGTCGTTGCCAAGGAGGTTGAAAATGGTAAGACGAAACAAATCGTAAAACGTGTCATTGGGATGCCAGGTGATACCATTACCTATCAAAACGATAAACTTACTGTCAACGGTAAAGAAGTCAAGGAAGAATACCTCAAAGAATTCCAGGCTGCCTTTGCCAAAGATAAGCTACAAAAAGAGTATGCATACCGCGATTACTTCCAACAACTGGCTAAAGAATCTAAGGCCTTCACTGTCAACGCAGACAAAAACACCACTTTCTCTGTCACTGTTCCTGAAGGCAAATATTTCCTACTTGGAGATAACCGTATCGTTTCAAAAGATAGCCGCGAAGTTGGTTACTTTGACAAGAGTGCTCTTGTAGGGGAAGTCAAATTCCGCTTCTGGCCTCTTAATAAAATTGGTACCGTTGAAGACAACTAAAACTACTAAATAAGATAAGGTTGGGGAAACCCAGCCTTATTATGTATCTAGGAAAAACACATGCAAGAATTTTATTTTTCAGGAACTATCGAACGCGTCATTTTCGAAAACGCTAGCAATTTTTTTCGTATCTTACTCTTAGAGATTGACGAAACGGACAGTGATTTTGAAGACTACGAAATCATTGTCACAGGAACTATGGGGGATGTCATGGAGGGTGAAGACTATACCTTCTGGGGCCAACTAACCAATCACCCTAAATATGGGGAACAGCTACAAATGACCCGCTACGAGCGTTCAAAACCTTCTGCCAGCGGTCTTATCAAATATTTTGCCAGCGACAATTTCAAAGGAATCGGTAAGAAAACGGCCGAGCGTATTGTCGAAATTTACGGAGAAGACCCTATTGACAAGATTCTCGAGAATCCTAGCGAGTTAGAGCAGATTCCCAACCTCTCCAAGGTCAATCGAGAAGCCATTGTTGCTAAGTTAAAAATCAATTATGGAGCCGAGCAAATCCTGTCCAAACTTTCTAGCTATGGACTCACACCAAAGGCCGCCTCACAAATTTTCAACCAATATAAGGAAGAGTCACTAAATCTTATTGAGGAACACCCTTATCTATTAGTAGAGGAGATTCAAGGAATCGGTTTTAAAATGGCTGACCAACTAGCTGAACGTCTTGGAATTGCTAGTGATGCTCCTGAGCGTTTACGAGCTGCCTTGATTCATTGTCTACTAGAAGCCAGTATGGAAGAAGGCGACACCTACATAGAAGCCAAAGCCTTGCTTGAACGGACCATCATTCTTTTGGAAGGTGCTCGTCCGATTGAACTTGACCCCGCCTTGGTCGCTAACCAATTAACCAATCTTATCCAAGAGGATAAGGTGCAAAATGTAGAGACTAAAATCTTTGATAATACCCTATATTTTGCGGAACAGGGCATTTATACCCACCTAACTCGTATCATGAAGGACAAACTTGATGTTAGCTCTGAAGACAAAATCTTAGACAGCCTTGAAGAGGTGGAAGAGGAGCTTGGTATTACTTATGATCAGGTTCAAAAAGATGCCATTATCAAAGCCCTACAAAGCAAGGTCTTCATCCTGACAGGTGGTCCCGGAACAGGGAAAACCACTGTTATTAACGGCATTATTAAAACCTATGCTGACCTTCATGGCCTAGATCTCAAAAAGTCTGATTTACCCATTATTTTAGCAGCACCAACGGGACGGGCTGCTCGTCGGATGAACGAACTCACCCAACTCCCTAGCGCCACTATTCATAGACATTTAGGCCTCAATAGCGAGGACGATTTTAAGACCTTAGAGGACTATCTCGATTGCGATTTGATTATCATCGACGAGTTCTCTATGGTTGATACTTGGTTGGCCAATCAACTCTTTGAAAGTATCCCTGATTCAACCCAAGTTATCATTGTGGGTGACCAAGACCAACTACCTTCCGTAGGCCCTGGCCAAGTCTTGGCTGACCTTTTGCAGATTGATAACTTGCCTAAAGTTTCCCTAACCAAAATTTTCAGACAATCCGAGGATTCCACTATCGTTACCCTAGCTAGCCAGATGCGCCAAGGCCAACTACCCGCTGATTTCACAGAGAAAAAGGCTGACCGCTCTTACTTTGAGGCCAATGCCAACCATATTCCACAGATGGTTCCTAAAATCGTCTCTGCTGCGATAAAGAGTGGGATTGCAGCTCAGGATGTTCAGATTCTAGCCCCCATGTACCGAGGACAGGCTGGTATTAACAATCTCAATACCATTATGCAAGACCTACTTAATCCTAAAGAAAAGGCCAATCAGTTCGCCTTTAATGATATCTTCTTCCGCAAAAACGACAAGATTCTCCATCTGGTCAACGATACCGAACTTAATGTCTTCAATGGCGACATCGGAATCATTACTGATCTCATTCCTGGTAAATATACTGAAAGCAAGCAGGACGAAATTTACATGTCCTTCGATGGCAATGAAGTTATCTATCCTCGTAACGAATGGAGTAAGATTACTCTGGCCTATGCCATGTCAATCCACAAATCCCAAGGGAGTGAGTTCCCAGTCGTTATCCTTCCCATCACACGCCAAAGTGGGCGTATGCTACAACGTAACCTCATTTACACCGCAATCACACGCGCCAAGAGTAAACTAGTCATGCTAGGGGAAATCGCAGCCTTCGATTATGCTGTTCACAACGAGGGGGCTAAACGAAATACTTATCTCATCCAACGTTTTGAACAAACTTATACACAAGCTGTTGATAAGTCTGTCGAAAAGATTGTTAAAAACGAGGCAACAGACGCATCCAATCAAACAAAAAAGGAAAACAACGAATCCTCAGAACCCCTTGAAAACAAAGACATTTCGGGAAATCTAAATCCATCTCCAGCTCTTATTAACACTTATTCACAACCTGTGGATAAGTCTGTTAACAAACCTGTGCAAACCGAAGAAAACTATCGTTTAACTGAAGATAATTGGTCAACTATAGATCCAATGATTGGTCTCAGTGAAGACGATATCGCTGCTTTTTTTAACAATAACTAAAAAAGACTTGGAAAGCGACTCACTAAGAGCAACTCCAAGTCTTTTCATTTACTAAAACACTAAACGAATCAGGGCCATAGACACTATACCGACGATTACTGCATAGAGCAGATTTTTGCTCTTAAATGCTACAATTACCGTTGGCACAGTAGCCAGTATTTCCATCCACTTAAACTGTGGCAAGTGACCAATCTTCTCAGTCGTGAGACTAGAGAGAATCAGAGCAAAGAGGATAGAAACTGGTAAGTAGTGCAAAAATCGAACAACGATATCTGGTAAGCCCTTGTATTTCACTAAAACAAAGGGGAGAATACGGGGCACCCAGCTAACAACAAATCCAAGTAGAATGGCAATGAGAATAAACTTATTGACGGCCATCACACATCACCCCCACACTACATCCAACTAAAGTAGCCACTAAAACAGCCAAAGATTCCGACAAGATGACACTAAAGCTCAGATAAGCCATAGCAATAGATAGTAAAATCAAGAATAGCTTACGCACGCCTTTACCTAACAAAGCATCTATCTGACTACTTAACAAACCTATAAACATGGCAATCAAGGCAAAATCCAAACCAAAAAGCTCAGGATTAGGAATCATAGAACCAATCAAACACCCAACAACTGATGATACAATCCAAACCAGATAGCTGAAAATATTGTTCCCATGCATCCAGTTCGCAGAAATATCTTTATGGTGCACATATTCTCCCAACAAGACACCATAACTTTCATCCGTAATCAGACTACCAATTCCCAGCTGATTCCAGAGGCTTGTTTTTGTAAAAATCGTCGTTGCATGTAAACTCATCAACATGTTACGCAAATTAACTAAGAAAACAGTCAAGGTTAACTCACCAAGGCTAGCTCCTGCAACTACTAATGCACACATAGCAAACTGAGCCGAGCCACCATAGACCAAGGCACACATGAGGCCAACCTCAAGGGCCGATAGACCAGAAGCCGCCGCTACAACACCAAAGGCTAGGCCAATAGCCACATATCCTAGGGCTGTCGGTACTGCAGCTTTTACACCTAAACGAAAGGCAGACATACTCAATTCCTTTCTAAAGGAACCTCTTACCAGACTAGTAAGAGGTTCTTCTTATTCTTCAAATCCTGCAAAGGCAAGACTTGGTTTTGCATTCAAGTCCAACTCAGCAAAATGTTTCTGATCACATTCAATGGCAGCTGCTAGGGCAATCATGCCAGCATTATCACCACAGAGACGTAAAGGCGGAATAACCACATCTACATCCGTAATTTCTTCAGCCAAACGTTCACGTAAGCCCTGATTAGCTGCTACGCCACCAGCAACAACAAGTGTCTTAACAGGATAACGTTCCAAGGCTTTCTTAGTCTTAGCTAGGAGAATATCCAACACAGCAGCTTGGAAGGAAGCACAAAGGTCCTCTTTGACTAGAACTTCTCCCTTCTGTTCTGCATTGTGATGCAAATTGATGAAAGCAGACTTTAGGCCTGAAAATGAAAACTCCAAGTGGTCTTCCTTAATCATAGCGCGTGGAAAATCATAAACATCTTTCCCTTTATGAGCCAATTCATCAATTTCACGCCCAGCTGGGTAGGTCAAACCCATCACACGCCCAACCTTATCATAGGCCTCACCAACTGCATCATCACGTGTCTCACCAACAATCTTGTAATTTCCTGGTTCTGACACATAAACCAACTCTGTGTGTCCCCCAGACACCAAAAGTGCTAGGAGGGGGTATTCCAACTCTTGCACCTCACGCGCTGCCATAAGATGCCCAGCCATATGATTAACTGGAATCAAAGGCAATCCATGTGCCCAAGCGAAGGCCTTAGCCGCTGCCATCCCGACCAAGAGCGCTCCGACCAAACCAGGACCATAGGTTACTGCTACAGCATCTAGTTGTTCAGCAGTAATGCCCGCCTCTGAAAGGGCATCCTTAATGCAAAGAGTCACCACTTCCACATGGTGACGACTAGCCACCTCAGGGACAACACCACCAAAACGTTTATGGCTTTCCACCTGACTGGCAATAATATTACTCAAAAGTTCCTTCTCATTTTTCAAAACGGCAACTGAAGTCTCGTCACACGAGCTCTCCACTGCCAAAATATATCTATCTGCCATTAGACTTCCTCTCGCCTCATGATAACTGCATCTTCTTGAGGCTCATGATAATAATTTTTTCGAATTCCTAGACTTTCAAAACCAAATTTTCTATAAAGCGCCTGAGCGACTTGATTTGAAGTCCTCACTTCTAGAAATATAGGCTCACTACGATCTTCCAAATGCTTCATCAACTGACTAGCATAACCACGCCCTTGATAAGCTTTTAAAACGGCGATATTGGTCACCTCGAGCTCACCCACCAAATTTTGAAGGGCTAAAAAACCAACAACTTCTTCCTGATCATACACATAGAAATATTCCGTAGTATCTAAAGCCAAGTCTGCTACGACTTGTTCCATCGTCCACGGAGACTTGTCATAAACATCCGACAAAATCTGATAAATCAGTTGGGCTTGCTCTTGGCTACTCAGTCTAGACGCGCTTGATGTAGTTGTCACGGTTAGTCTCCTCATGCGTCTTAAGCCAATTCTCCTCTGCCTCAACCCGCTTCAAGTAATGTGGAACAAAAGCATCCACATCAACAGAAGGCAAGGACAAGCCTAAACGACCAATTAACTGAGCTGATGGAAGGTTAGACAAGATCGTTGCCTCTGGAAGACTTTCCTTAATCTGATCCACAAAATGAGATACTTCACCGACAAATGTCACCTTTTTATAAACTTTAGCTTGCTCAAGAACATCTACAAAAGCTGCATGACAATCAGGGACGATAGCCTGACCATTTTCATAAAAACCAACGTAAACATTATTACGACGGGCATCCATGATAGGAATCACAACACCGTCAACCGAAAGGTTTGTCAGCGCCTGTAGACTTGAAACCCCCACTAAATCAATGTCAAGCGCATAGGCTAACGTCTTAGCTGTTGCGACAGCCACACGAAGCCCTGTGTAGGATCCAGGCCCCTGTGCAACCACAATACGTTCTAAATCAGACGGCTGCCAGCCTGCCTGAGCAACTAAAAAATCAATGGTGGGCATTAAACTAATACTGTGGTTCTTTTTTACTGTGACAGTTGTTTCTGCCACTAGTTTCTCATCTTCCAACAAGGCTACTGATAAAGCAGTGCTAGAAGTATCAAATGCTAATATTTTCATCTTTTTTCCTTGTTTCCTTTTATGCTTTTCTATTATAACACAAGTCACTGTTTCCCAGAAACGAACATTTTCCAACTTTTTCCGCCATTTTCTTTATCTAGTCCTTATCTTATGGTACAATAATAGTAATTGTTAAACGAATCAAGGCTACTAGCTATTACTCATAAAGTGAATATCATAACGTCAAGTAAATCATAGAAAGATTAACTTGACCGGTTTTTTTATAGAATGGCAGAGCCTTTTGGAAAGAAAGGAAAACCATGATTTATAAAGTCTTTTACCAAGAAACTAAAGAGCGTAATCCACGCCGTGAACAGACAAAATCACTCTACCTAGATATCGATGCAGAAACTGAACTTGAGGGACGTATCCAAGCTCGTCAAATCATCGAAAAAAACACTGCCTATAACATCGAATTCATCGAGCTCCTCTCAGAAAAAGCCCTTGAATACGAAAAAGAAACAGGCGTTTTTGAAGTAACGGAGTTCTAAGACCATGGCATCAAAAATCAATCTAAAACCTGAAGAAGTTGGGGTTTATGCGATTGGTGGTTTGGGGGAAATCGGTAAAAACACCTATGGTATTGAATACCAAGATGAGATTATCATCGTCGATGCGGGTATTAAATTCCCCGAAGACGATCTTCTCGGAATCGACTATGTCATCCCAGACTATTCTTACATCGTTGAAAACGTTGATCGTGTAAAGGCACTTGTCATTACCCACGGTCACGAAGACCATATTGGTGGGATTCCCTTCCTTCTTAAACAGGCAAATATCCCAATTTATGCAGGACCGCTTGCTCTTGCTCTTATCAAAGGAAAATTGGAAGAACACGGACTACTTCGTGACGCACAACTCTACGAAATTAATGCTAATACAGAGCTTACTTTCAAAAATATGAGCGTGACCTTCTTCCGTACTACTCACTCAATTCCAGAACCTCTCGGTATTGTCATCCATACACCTCAAGGTAAAATTGTGTGTACCGGTGACTTTAAGTTTGACTTCACCCCAGTAGGGGAACCAGCAGACCTTCACCGTATGGCTGCACTTGGTGAGGAAGGCGTTCTTTGCCTCCTCTCAGACTCAACCAATGCTGAAGTACCAACTTTCACTAATTCCGAGAAGGTTGTTGGCCAATCCATTATGAAAATTATTGAAGGCATCCACGGACGTATTATTTTCGCCTCATTTGCCTCAAATATTTTCCGTCTTCAACAAGCTGCCGAAGCCGCTGTAAAAACTGGCCGTAAGATTGTTGTCTTCGGACGTTCTATGGAAAAAGCCATTGTCAATGGGGTTGAACTAGGTTACATCAAGGTTCCAAAAGGGACTATCATTGATCCTAGTGAAATGAAAAACTACCACGCCAGTGAGATTCTTATCATGTGTACCGGTTCTCAAGGGGAGCCTATGGCGGCCCTTGCACGTATCGCCAATGGTATGCACCGCCAAGTGACACTACAACCTGGTGACACTGTCATCTTCTCATCTAGTCCTATTCCAGGGAACACCACTAGCGTTAACCGTCTGATTAATACCATTCAAGAAGCTGGTGTTGATGTTATCCACGGTAAAATCAACAATATCCATACCTCTGGACACGGTGGTCAACAAGAGCAAAAACTAATGCTTCGTTTGATCAAACCAAAATTCTTCATGCCTGTTCACGGTGAATACCGCATGCAGAAAGTCCACGCAGGTCTTGCTGTTGATTGTGGCGTTCCAAAAGATAATATCTTCATTATGGAAAATGGTGATGTCTTAGCCCTAACAAAAGACTCTGCTCGTCGTGCAGGTCACTTCAATGCCCAAGATATCTATGTTGATGGTAATGGTATTGGGGATATCGGAGCCGCGGTTCTTCGTGACCGTCGTGATCTTTCTGAAGATGGTGTCGTACTTGCCGTAGCTACTGTTGACTTCAAGTCTAAGATGATTCTAGCTGGTCCAGACATCCTCAGTCGTGGCTTCATCTATATGCGTGAATCTGGCGATCTTATCCGCGAAAGCCAACGCATTCTATTCAATGCTATTCGTATCGCTCTTAAGAATAAAGATGCTAGCATCCAATCTGTTAACGGAGCTATCGTCAATGCTTTACGCCCATTCCTATATGAAAAAACAGAACGTGAACCAATCATTATTCCAATGATTCTCACACCTGATAAATAAAAAAATGGTAGCCATCTAGCTACCATTTTTTAAGTTTAAATCCAGTCTGAGCACAACTCTTCCAGCAAGTAAAAAAGCGCTATAAGCGCTTCTTTTCGTTTTATGCACCTGGATAAATGTAAGATACTGAACCTGGTGTAGTTGAGTTTTGTGGATCAAACCAACCACGATAGTTATTGATTTGTTGCTGGTTGTTATAGTTTGACTCCAAGATCTGAATTTGACCATCTTGACCAACTTGTGTTACATAACCAACGTGACCATAACCACCATCAGTCCAACATACAATTGATCCTGTCACAGGTGTTGAACCTACAGCATAACCTTGGCTAGCAGCGCTTCCGGCCCAATCGCCACCATTACCCCACCAGTTACTTGCCCATGGAGCGACTTCCTTAACACCCCATGTACATTGACCAACTGGATAACGATTCCAAGTAGCATCTGAATCAGTAGCTGTTACCTCTGAAGAAGAAACTTCTGTTGTTTCTTCAACTGCCGTAGTAGCTCCTGAAACTTCCAAGCTTCCACCAGGAACAATTGTTGACCAAATAGTCATGCCATTTTCAGCTGCTAATTGATAAGGATCTACACCATACTGACTAGCAATCCCGAAGAATGAATCTCCATTTTGAACTGTATAAGTATCAGCATTAACTGTTTGTGCGACTGTAAGACCGAGCAATAATGCACTTGAGGCTGCTGCCAAAGCAGCTTTTTTTGTAGTTTTCATATTTCCCCCTGAATAAGATTAATATGGAATTAGTTTAACACTCTCATATTTTAATGCGATTAAGGGGGAATAAAGAAATATGACAAAAGAAAACAGCTCAGTTAAAACTACGTAATTTGTCCAAGAACTTAATAAATTTAGAAGAAAAAGAAAACCAGGCATAACCTGATTTTCAAATTTAATTCCTTAATAAATGTCCAAGTAGTTATCAATTTCCCATTGTGAAACAAAGGTAGCATAGCTTGCCCATTCCATACGTTTCGCATCAAGGAAGTTTGTATAGATATGATTACCCAAAGCTTGACGAACCACTTCATCTGTTTCCAATGCTTTAAGGGCGTTACGAAGTGTTGATGGCAAATCAATAATACCTGCTTCTTTACGTTCTTCAGGAGACATTGAGTAAATGTTTGTTTCAACTGGATCTGGAGCATCAATCTTGTTAATAATACCATCAAGACCAGCTTCCAAAAGAACAGCAAGTGCCAAGTATGGGTTTGCCATTGGGTCTACCGAACGCAATTCCAAACGCGTACCCATACCACGAGACGCAGGAACGCGGATCAATGGTGAACGGTTGCTACCTGCCCATGCAATATATACAGGAGCTTCATATCCAGGAACCAAACGTTTGTAAGAGTTAACTGTTGGGTTAATAATTGCAGTATAGTTGTATGCATGTTTCATCAAACCACCAAGGAAGTAGTAAGCGTCTTGAGACAATTGCATACCACGTGGATCCTCTGGATCAAAGAATGCATTTCCTTCTTCAGTGAAGAGAGACATGTTACAGTGCATACCGCTACCAGCAATACCATATTTAGGTTTCGCCATAAATGTCGCATAAAGACCATGTTTACGAGCGATTGTCTTAACAACCAATTTGAAAATTTGGATATTATCACAAGCCTTCAAAACATCTGTATACTTGAAGTCGATTTCATGTTGACCAACCGCCACTTCATGGTGAGATGCCTCAACATCAAATCCCATTTCTGTCAACACATTAACGATTTCACGACGTGTGTTGTCTGCAAGGTCAGTTGGAGCAAGGTCAAAATAACCACCTTTATCGTTAACTTCAAGCGTAGGATTACCTTGCTCATCTAATTTGAAAAGGAAAAATTCTGGTTCTGGTCCAAGGTTAAATGATTTATAACCAACTTCTTCCATATGACGCAAAGCTTTTTTCAAGTTACCACGAGGGTCACCAGCAAATGGTTCACCCGCAGAAGTATAGATATCACAAATAAGACCAGCTACTGCACCATTTTCATCGCCCCAAGGGAAAACTGTCCACGTATCAAGATCTGGATAAAGATACATATCAGATTCGTTGATACGAACAAATCCCTCGATTGATGAACCATCAAACATAGCTTTATTTGAAAGTACCTTATCCAACTGTTCATCTGTCGCAGGAATTTCAACGTTCTTCATAACACCAAGGATATCAGAGAACATTAAACGCAAGAAAGTAACATTCTTCTCTTTGACTTCGCGACGAATATCAGCTGCTGTGATTGCCATAATAGGGGTCTCCTTTATAAAAACCAAAAATAAAAGTTCAAAGCGTAATTAGATACGCAAGTTACCAAATTGTTGTGACGGGGTCGTAAAACGGCCTTGCTGAAGGAGTTCATCATGCAAGATACGTCGAACGTCCGCATCTGTTAAAGCCACTTGTTTTTGTTGGGCACGAACTTCACGCTCTTCGTACTCATGTTTAATCGCTGCAATATTGTAACCATCATCCAAAAAGTCTTTGATTTCCAATAAACGATCCATATCATTTAATGAGTACATCCGACGATTTCCAGCTGTACGTTCAGGTTGAATTAAACCTTGATCTTCATAGTAACGAATTTGACGAGCGGTTAAATCCGTCAACTTCATAACTGTTCCAATCGGAAAAACAGCTAGAGAACGCCTTAATTCTTTCTCTCTTGCCATGATCATCCTCCTTTCCTAACAATTATATTCTGAATATTTCTACATGTCAACAGTTTATGTCACTTTTTCTTACACAATAAGCAATTACCGAACATTACATTGTATATTCGCTCTAATTTAAGGATTTTATCGAAAAATCATAAAAAATAGAGTCCAATAGAACCCTATCATTCTTATTTTAAATGTTTAAGTAGCCAATCATAATCATAATTGACAAGGATTGCTATAAAGACTCCACAGAAAGTTTCAAAGACTCTAGCAATAACATAAGTAAAGGTATTATCAGGCGGAATAGACAAGGTAATAATCAAAAGTGCAGCCACCCCTCCAATAACACCAGAAGCATTATTAAAAGACACATTAATGACAATCGTTAACATTGTCAAAATTGGAACCAATAGCAAGGTCACCCAAACTGAATGATGAAACCACATATTCACAAAGTAAAATAATAGCGACAAAAGACCTCCAACCGTATTCGCAAAAATACGTGATTTACCAAACTGAATACTTCTATCAAAGTTTTCTCGAAGACTAAAGACTGCTGTCAAACAACCAATCTGAAGCCCTTCCCAACCTAAAGCAGAAAAAAGACCTAAAACAAGAAAGACAGCAAGCCCCGTCTTAAATGTACGCATACCAAATTTAAATTTTTTCGGTTCAAATTTCAATCCCATTTTACTATTTTAACATGATTATGAAGCTTTTGGCTACTTATACATTATGTTACTGCAAAGTTCTAACTAATAATCGCCAATTTTTAGAGAGAAACTTACTTTCCAATAATAGTTTTAGCCTCTATCAAACACTCAATGAGATGACACAAAAAAGAGTTGGTTTCCCAACTCTTATCATTCTAATAGACTTATTTATCAGTAAGTGCAGCCAATCCTGGAAGTTCTTTACCTTCAAGAAGTTCCATAGAAGCACCACCACCAGTAGAGATCCATGAGAACTTGTCTGCACGACCAAGGTTGATAGCTGCAGCAGCTGAATCACCACCACCGATGATTGATTTAACGCCTGGTTGTTTTACGATAGCGTCCATCACACCGATTGTACCAGCTTGGAAGTCAGGGTTTTCAAATACACCCATAGGTCCGTTCCATACAACTGTTTTCGCACCAGTCAAGGCTTTATCGAATTCAGCAATTGATTTAGGACCGATATCCAAACCAAGGAAACCTGGGTCTACTGCTTCACCTTCAGTGTCTTTCACTTCAGTGTAGTCAGCAAATGCATTAGCTTCTTTTGAGTCAACTGGCAAAATCAATTTACCGTTTGATTTTTCAAGAAGAGCTTTAGCAACATCAAGTTTATCTTCTTCTACAAGTGAGTTACCGATTTCGATACCTTGTGCTTTGTAGAACGTGTAAGTCATACCACCACCGATAAGAACTTTATCAGCTTTTGCAAGAAGGTTTTCGATAACACCAATCTTATCAGATACTTTAGAACCACCAAGGATAGCTACGAATGGACGTTCTGGAGTTTCAACTGCTTCTTTGATGTAAGCAATTTCATTTTCAAGAAGGAAACCTGCAACAGCTTTGTCAACATTTGCTGAGATACCAACGTTAGATGCGTGTGCACGGTGAGCTGTACCGAATGCATCGTTTACGAAGATACCATCTCCAAGTGATGCCCAGTATTTACCAAGTTCAGGATCGTTTTTAGATTCTTTCTTGCCATCAACATCTTCAAAACGAGTGTTTTCAACCAAGAGAACTTGTCCATCTTCAAGAGCATTAACAGCTGCTTCCAATTCTGCACCACGTGTAACGCCTGGGATAAATTTAACGTCTTGACCCAATTTCGCAGCCAAGTCAGCGGCTACAGGAGCAAGTGATTTTCCTTCCTTATCAGCTTCTTCTTTTACACGTCCAAGGTGAGAGAAGAGGATTGCACGTCCGCCTTGTTCAAGAATATACTTGATAGTTGGAAGAGCAGCAGTGATACGGTTATCGTTAGTGATCACGCCATCTTTTACAGGTACGTTGAAGTCAACACGAACGAGAACTTTTTTCCCTTTCAAGTCAACGTCTTTAACAGTCAATTTAGCCATTTGATCAGACTCCTTATTTTTTTAATACGTTTTCATTATATCACAAAATGCATAAAAGAGATAGCAAAATCAGAAGGATTTCTAGCTTATTGCTAGTATAATACATTTATCATATAATCAAAATAGAAAGGTAAAAAAGCTATGAAAAAACAACTAAACAATAGGCAGCAACAAGCTGACTATGATCTAAATGTAATCCTCATTCTTACCCTTGTTCCTCTTCTACTCTTTCTTACTTTTAAACCAACTCTTTTTTCCTACACTAACCAAACCTCAGTACCACTATGGCTTCGATTAATCTTATTAGCCAGTTGTCAATTTGCCATTGCAGGCTTGGGAACCAGCACTGTTATGCTTTATCGTAAAGAATCTTTCAGATACTTTAGATTAATCACAAAAAATCTAGTTCCTACCCTTTTTCAATCTCTTCTTATAGCCTTACCACTTATCATATTGAAAGTAGTTACTCACCAGATTCATTCCTATCTACCTCTTCAATCAATAGAATTAACAAAAGAAGTAATGATACAATCATTTCCTAGTAATATCCTAGCATACCTATTCATCTGTCTTATTTGGGGATTCTGGGAAGGATTTAACTATGTAGTCATCGCTGAAAAGATACGCATACGTTTTCCATCTCCTTACTCTTGGTTAGATAGTGGAGCAATAACTTGTGCGATTTTTTGCCTTCTTATCCATGGAATCATTGGTTTTGATATCTATACCTTATTTGAAGCACTTACCGTTTTTATACTAATTTATGGTATGCTAGCCATTCAAAAACACAATAAAAACTCCTGGGGTTGTGTCATGCTCTTTCTACTTATTTGGAATGCCTTCTAGCTTATTCATAAATCACAATACTACTGAGATTATAACAACCAATTTATACGGCTGTTTTATTATTTTGAGAAATAAAAAAAGAGCCGAAGCTCTTCTTTTTATACAATTGAATTATTTAGCGATTTTCGCGAAGTATTCAAGAGTACGTACAAGTTGTGAAGTGTATGACATTTCGTTGTCGTACCAAGAAACAACTTTAACCAATTGTTTACCATCAACAGTTTGTACTTTAGTTTGAGTTGCATCAAACAATGAACCGTAAGAAATACCTACGATATCTGAAGATACGATTGGATCTTCAGTGTAACCGAATGATTCGTTTGAAGCTGCTTTCATAGCTGCGTTCACTTCATCAACAGTAACGTCTTTTTCAAGAACTGCTACCAATTCAGTAACTGATCCAGTTGGAACTGGAACACGTTGTGCAGCACCGTCAAGTTTACCGTTCAATTCTGGGATAACCAAACCGATAGCTTTAGCAGCACCAGTTGAGTTAGGAACGATGTTTGCAGCACCAGCACGTGCACGACGAAGGTCACCACCACGGTGTGGTCCGTCAAGGATCATTTGGTCACCAGTGTAAGCGTGGATAGTAGTCATCAAACCTTGTTTAACACCGAAGTTATCTTGCAATGCTTTAGCCATTGGAGCCAAGCAGTTTGTAGTACATGAAGCACCTGAGATAACTGTTTCAGTACCGTCAAGGATGTCGTGGTTAGTGTTAAATACGATTGTTTTAACATCGTTTCCACCAGGAGCAGTGATAACAACTTTCTTAGCTCCACCTTCGTGCAAGTGTTTTTCAGCAGCATCTTTCTTAGCAAAGAAACCAGTTGCTTCAAGAACGATTTCTACACCGTCGTTAGCCCAGTCAATTTGTTCTGGGTCACGTTCAGCAGAAACTTTAACGAATTTACCGTTAACTTCAAATCCACCATCTTTAACTTCAACAGTACCGTCGAAACGACCTTGAGTTGTGTCGTATTTCAACAAGTGTGCAAGCATAACTGGATCTGTAAGGTCGTTGATGCGTGTAACTTCAACACCTTCTACGTTTTGGATACGACGGAAAGCAAGACGACCGATACGACCGAAACCGTTAATACCAACTTTAACTACCATTAGTGATTTCCTCCTTATGAAAATCAAATAAATATAATTTTGAGAGCAAGCTCTCCCTATTGTGAAAAGATTAACTTGAGCGCTTTCAACTCAACCTTTCAACAGTCATATTATATAATTTTTTTCAAAAAATTGCAAATAGAAAAAGGCACTTACTTTCATAAGTACCTTAACTTTATAAGTTCTAATTAAGCCTCACCAGAATTTTTCTTGATGATTTCTTCTTGAACTGATTTAGGAACATCTTCATAGTGGTCAAATACCATCATGAATGTACCACGTCCTTGAGTTGCAGAACGAAGTGTTGTTGCATAACCGAACATTTCAGCAAGTGGAACATATGCACGAACAATTTGGCTGTTACCATGTGCTTCCATACCATCAACACGTCCACGACGAGCTGTAACGTGACCCATAACATCACCAAGGTTTTCTTCAGGAACAGTGATTGTTACAAGCATCATTGGTTCAAGGATAGTTGGTTGTGCAGTCTTAGCAGCTTCTTTAAGTGCAAGAGATGCAGCAATCTTGAAGGCAGTTTCAGATGAATCGACATCGTGGTATGAACCATCGTAAAGTTTAGCTTTGATGTCAACCATTGGGTATCCAGCAAGGACACCGTTAGCCATAGATTCTTCCAATCCTTTTTCTACTGCAGGGATGAATTCACGTGGAACCACACCACCGACGATAGCATTTTCGAATTCGAAACCTTTACCTTCTTCATTTGGAGTAAATTCAATCCAAACATCACCAAACTGACCTTTACCACCAGATTGACGTTTGAAGAATCCACGTGCTTGTGTAGCTGCACGGAATGTTTCACGGTATGATACTTGTGGAGCACCTACGTTTGCTTCAACTTTGTGTTCACGTTTCAAACGGTCAACAAGGACATCAAGGTGAAGTTCACCCATACCAGAGATAACTGTTTCACCAGTTTCAGGGTTAGTTTCAACACGGAATGTTGGATCTTCTTCAGCAAGTTTTTGAAGACCGATACCCATCTTATCTTGGTCAGCTTTAGTCTTAGGCTCAACCATCAATTGGATAACTGGTTCTGGAACTTCAATTGACTCAAGAATAACTTTAGCTTTTTCATCAGTCAATGAGTCACCAGTTGTAGTATCTTTCAAACCGATAGCAGCAGCGATATCACCGGCGTATACTTGTTCAATTTCTTGACGGCTGTTAGCGTGCATTTGAAGGATACGTCCGATACGTTCACGTTTACCTTTAGATGTGTTCATTACGTATGAACCTGATTGAAGGATACCTGAGTAAACACGGATAAATGTCAAACGACCTACAAATGGGTCAGTCATGATCTTGAAGGCAAGAGCTGCAAATGGCTCATCATCAGATGCTGGACGAGTTTCTTCTTCGTCTGTATCTGGGTTGATACCTTTGATTGCAGGGATATCAAGTGGGCTTGGAAGGTAATCGATAACCGCATCAAGCATCAATTGAACACCTTTGTTCTTGAAGGCAGAACCACAAAGAACTGGGAAGAATTCAACATTGATTGTTGCACGACGGATAGCTGCTTTCAATTCCTCGTTAGTGATTTCTTCACCTTCAAGGTATTTCATCATCAAATCTTCGTCAGTTTCAGCAACTGCTTCGATCAATTTTTCACGGTATTCGTTTGCTTGATCAACGTAATCTGCTGGAATATCTTCTTCAAGAATATCTGTACCAAGGTCATTAGTATAGATTTCAGCTTTCATTTTAATCAAGTCAATGATACCACGGAAATCATCTTCAGCACCGATTGGCAATTGGATTGGGTGTGCGTTTGCTTGAAGACGATCGTGAAGTGTGCTTACTGAGTAAAGGAAGTCTGCACCGATTTTATCCATTTTGTTGGCAAATACGATACGTGGAACACCATACTCAGTTGCTTGACGCCAAACTGTTTCAGTTTGAGGTTCTACACCTGATTGTGAGTCAAGAACGGTTACGGCACCATCCAATACACGGAGTGAACGTTGTACTTCGATTGTGAAGTCCACGTGTCCTGGTGTATCAATGATGTTAACGCGGTGACCATCCCATTGTGCTGTTGTAGCGGCAGATGTGATTGTGATACCACGTTCTTGTTCTTGCTCCATCCAGTCCATTTGTGATGCACCTTCGTGAGTTTCACCGATTTTGTGGATTTTACCAGTGTAGTAAAGGATACGCTCTGTTGTAGTTGTTTTACCGGCATCGACGTGGGCCATGATACCGATATTACGAGTTTTTGCAAGTGAAAATTCGCGTGCCATTAGGTTTATTCTCCTATAAATATTTTAGTTTACTTATTCATTATAACATTATTGTCAAAAAACGGATAGGCAGGACCTACCCGTTTTTTCACTAATATTTAACTGGTTTTCAAATGATATGAATTATATTATTTGAATTCAGAGTCAGCCTATTACAAATCCATAATCTTAGCTTATGAATATATGACTGTAATTCAGCTTGAAACTTATGATTACCAGCGGAAGTGTGCAAAGGCACGGTTTGCTTCAGCCATTTTGTGAGTATCTTCACGTTTCTTGACTGATGCACCAGTGTTGTTTGCAGCATCCATGATTTCTTTTGCAAGACGATCTTTCATAGTGTGTTCACCACGCGCACGTGATGCGTTAACCAACCAACGAAGACCAAGAGTTGTACGACGTTCTGGACGAACTTCAACTGGGACTTGGTAGTTTGAACCACCGACACGACGTGCACGTACTTCAAGTACAGGCATGATGTTGTCCATAGCTGTTTCAAATACTTCAAGAGCATCGTTTCCAGTTGCTTCTTTAATTTGCTCGAAAGCATCGTATACGATTGTTGCAGCAGTACCACGTTTACCGTCAAGCATTACACGGTTGATAAGACGTGTAACGATTTTTGAATTGTACAATGGATCTGCCAATACTTCGCGTTTAGGCGCTCTATTTTTACGACTCATTTTATCTTATCTCCCTTCTTATCCTTTAGGACGTTTAGCACCGTATTTAGAACGGCTTTGTTTACGATCAGCTACACCTGCAGTATCAAGTGCACCACGGACGATGTGGTAACGTACCCCTGGAAGGTCTTTTACACGTCCACCACGGATAAGAACAACGCTGTGTTCTTGGAGGTTGTGTCCGATACCTGGGATGTAAGCAGTAACTTCGATAAGGTTGCTCAAACGTACACGAGCGAATTTACGAAGGGCTGAGTTAGGTTTCTTAGGTGTCATTGTTCCAACACGTGTTGCAACACCACGTTTTTGTGGTGAAGATACGTTAGTTTGAACTTTTTTGTGGCTATTGTAACCAACGTTCAAAGCTGGTGATTTAGATTTAACAACTTTTGATTGACGTGGTTTACGAACCAATTGGTTAATTGTAGGCATCTACATTCTCCTGTGTTTTTTTATTTTTGGTTGATATGGCACTTGGTGACAGCCCATATCTGTGTGTACTTTTGCAACTTATGTCAGCACGTCTCTGTACACTTTTGAGAGACCAAAAGTAAAAAGTACCGTCTAGTATAATATCATTTTTCGATGGTTTTTGTCAACAGTTTCTTGTTAAAAAGAAAAATTCCTAATCATCAAATTAGGAATAATATCGTAGATTAATTACTTGTCAAAAATGTTACCGACTTCAACTTCTACCTTCTGTGCTTTTACATCAATGTCAGAAACCGTAAGTAATGATTTATATTCATGGATATCACGATCGCCTTTGGCATTTTCTGCGAATACAGCTACACCTACTAACTCACTATCAAATTCTGAAAGCAAGCTAATCATACCCGTAATGGTACCACCACCTTTAAGAAAATCGTCAACAATAAGGACGCGGCTATTGGGTTTCAAACTACGTTTTGAAAGGAACATCTTTTCAATACGGTCACTTGAACCACTAACGTAGTTTACCGATACAGTTGAACCTTCTGTAATTTTTAAGTCACGACGAACAATAACAAACGGAATGTTCAAGACATCTGCTACTGCATTTGCTAAAGGAACTCCTTTAGTTGCTACAGTCATAACGGCATCAATTTTTTGTCCCTTAAAGGCACTAGCAATGATACGACCAACATTTTTCAAAATAGATGGTGTACTCAATAAATCAGATAGGTAGAGATAACCACCTGGTAAGATACGATCACTCTCTGAAAGACGTTTACAAAGATCTTCAACCAGACTTCTTGCATCTTCATCAGAAATCGTTGGTGTAAACATAACACCGCCAGATGCACCAGTTACTGTTTCGATTTCTCCTATTTGACTTTCCTCAAAAGCTTTTTTAATGATAGCGACATCTTCTGAGATTGAAGACTTAGCAGCTTCATATCGCTCTGCAAAAGTATTGAGACTTGTCAATTGATAGGGATTATTAATTAGGTAGTTTGAAATCACTACCATGCGTTCACTTCGTTTTAATTTCATATGTTACCTATTTTTTCTGTACTTTTTAACTATTATACCATAATACAGCAAAAAACGAACATTTTCATATAAAATGCTCGCTTAATTTCGATTTTAATCAAATTTTGGCTTGTAGAAGGAACGATTATCCATAGCAAAGAGACGATTTGTCATTTCTCCTGGTCCTACTAGGTTAAGAGCTGTCGTCATCATCATCATACTGGCATCAAGATTATCAATCATATGAATAATTTCTGCTTCCATAATACGCGGGCGAACTGGGCTACCATACTCCAGTTGTCCGTGGTGGCTGAGAATAACATGACGCAAAACAACGACATCCTCACGCGTATCGTCAATATTAAGTTCCACAAGGACCTTGGTAATTTCTTCATCAATCAAGGCAATATGACCAATTAAGTTCCCACGAACCGTATACTCAGTGTTTTCAGGACCAGTAAGTTCAATAACCTTAGCTAAATCATGAAGCATAATCCCTGCAAAAAGTAGACTCTTATTGAGCTCTGGATAAATATCTCCAATGCTGTCCGCTAGGCGAACCATAGTAGACGTATGATAGGCTAGTCCACTTTCAAAAGCATGATGATTTGTTTTAGCAGCTGGAAAAGTGAAAAACTCTTTATTATACTTTCGATAAAGAGCACGAACAACACGCTGCCAAGTTGCTTCCTCAATCTTGAAAATCATTTGCTCTAGGTATTCGCGTACTTCAGAAGGATTTACCGGTGGTTTCTCTTTGAAATCAGCTGGATCATTTGGCTCACCAAATGTAGGCAAGCGTAAGGTTATTTGGTTTACCTGAGGAGTATTATTATAAACTTCTCGACGCCCCTCCATATGCACTACTTTACCTGCGGTAAATTCTTCGACATTATAAGGCTGAGCATCCCACAGGTTTCCTGAAATCTCTCCAGTATCATCCTGAAAAGTAAAGGCAATATAATCCTTTCCTGCTCTTGTCTTACGTACCTCTGCACGCTTAATCAGATAAAAACCTTCAAAATACTCGTCTTTTTTCATTTGATTAATCTTCATGCTTGTCCTCGTTTTCTAATCGTGGTAAATCTAACAAACTTTGTGTCGCACTGTCTTGATAGGTTTCAATTGTATCAAGAGCTCTAACAATTGCCCTACTCCTTGTGTTGAGAAGACTATCGACTGTTTTACTTGCTGTATTCAATTGTCTCTGAGCTTTAGCTAACATATCTCCAAACTTGCTAAATTCTAGTTTGACATTGCCTAAAACCTTACTAATATCATCTGCATTCTTTTGAATATTCAAAGTTCTAAATCCTACGGACAATGAATTCAAGAGTGCTGATAAAGTTGACGGCCCTGCGATAACAATATTCTCCTCGCGACGAAGGGCGTCAAAGAAGGCTGGTTGACGTACTACCTCAGCATAAAGTCCTTCCGTCGGCAAAAATAATATACCAAAATTTGTGGTTTCAGGTGGGTTAAGATACTTCTTGTTAATATCCTTGGCAAATCGCTTAATACTAGTCAAAAGAGACTTACGGTGATTCTCAATTTCCTCTTTATTACCAGACTCATAAGCATCTTCCAGACGATAGTAATCTTCCAAAGGAAACTTAGAATCAATGGGAAGGTAGATATATTCGTCTTTATGGTTTCCTGGCATTTTGATTGCATATTCAACTCGTTCACTTGAACCTGATACCGTAGGAAATTCTCGTTCGTACTGATTAACAGTCAATATGTCTTCAATAATTTGTCCTAATTGAAGCTCTCCCAGAATGCCTCGTGTTTTTGTATTTGAAAGGACCTTGTTAAGACTTCCAACATCCTTAGCTACATTTTTCATTTCCCCCAAGCCCTGGTTGACTGACTCTAACTGTCTTGAAACTGTCTCAAAAGAGGCTTGTAAACGTGTTTGTAGGGTTTGCTCAAGTTTCTCTTCAACTGTCTGACGCATTTGTTCCAAACGTTTCTCATTGGAATCCTGCATATCTTTAACAGCTTTGGTTAAGCTTTGGTTTATTTGCTCAAGACGTTGGTCAGAACGGTCTCGATTATCAGACAAATTTTGATGTAAAACTTCTCGGATATCTGTCAACTGTTGATATAGTTCCATCTGCAATTGGTTCAATTGCTTTGTCGTTTCCAGTTGGTTTGTCTTAGCAAAACTTTCCAATTGAAACGAAATTTGATCTGAAAGATTATCTGCATTTTCTTCCAAACCCTTATTAATCTGTTCTTTTAACTCCATATTTCTCAAGAAAAGAACAATAAGAATCCCAAAGCTTAATAAAGTTAAAAGTGTAAGTAGATAGATCATACTAACTCCTATCTTTAGTCTGGATGACAATCACATATCCATTTGGCACAATCACTTGAATTGGACCATCAACAAATTCATTACTAGAGTAGATTTTCTTTTGAAAATAATTCATACTAGTTAATTCGTATTTTGCTCCCAAAATCGTCAGTTCTCCATCACCTTCATGTAAAAAAGAAACATATGTCATTCCAGGTTCTGGTAACAAGTTATGACTTCCTTCTGGATAATAAGTAATCTTATTTTGCTTATCCTGCAAACAGATATGCCTCATAAGGGGAGCTAATTCAGGGTCACTGACCAAAAATAGATTTGATAACATATGATCAATTCTGCCACCAAAAGCACCGAAAATAGTTACTTCCGCCTCAGGATATAATTGAAATACAATTTTTAGGGCTAACTCTGTATCCGTGTCATCCTTTTCAGCTGGAGCAATCCTACACTCTTTAGCAGCCGATTGAATCATCTCTAACTCTGACCGAGATACTGAATCAAAGTCCCCGACAGCCAGATTAAGCGGCAAACCTAACTCCAACAAACGTAAGCAAGCACGATCCACCCCAACAAAATAATCAAAATCGGTAGTGAACCACTCTAGCTCACCACCGACAAATAAAGCTATTTTAGGCATCAATAGCATCACGAAGCGTTTGAACTTGGGCTGTCAAATCAGGATTTTTGAAGAGGTAAGAGCCCGCTACAAAAACATTAGCCCCCGCCTTGGCACATGCTGCAATGGTGTTGTTATCTACACCACCATCAACTTCAATATCGAATGAATAGCCACCTTTTTCGCGAAGCTCCACAACACGCTCTACTTTAGACATCATTTCTGGAATGAACGCCTGACCACCAAAACCTGGATTTACAGTCATAATAAGTACTTGATCCACTAAATCAAGTACAGGAATAAGTGCCTCGACTGGGGTTCCAGGATTAATCACAACACCTGCTTTCATACCAGCAGCTTTGATTTTCTGGAGGGCACCATGGATATGTTTAGTCGCTTCAACATGAATAGTCATGATATCTGCACCAGCTTGTGCATAGGCATCCACATAACGTTCAGGATCAACAACCATAAGGTGGCAATCAAAAACCAACTTGCTATGTTTACGCATGCTAGCGACCACATCTGCTCCCCAACTGATATTAGGGACAAATTGACCATCCATAATATCAATGTGAACATATTCCGCACCTGATGCATCAATACGAGCTAGTTCTGAAGCAAAATTAGCGTAATCAGCAGCTAGGATAGAAGGAGCAATTTTATATGACATGAGAGACCTACTTTCTTTTTACAGTTTTTTTATATGTTTCACGACGATTTTCAATTTCACTTAAAAATTGAAGGTAATTATCATAACGGACTTGCCAGATTTGGCCATCTTCAACCTCATCCTTAACAGCACAAGAAGGCTCATGGGTATGAGTACAAGAACGGAATTTACAGCCATGACTAGCTTGACGGATTTCTGGAAAAGCTTCACTCAAGTCCTCGGCATTATCCACTTCATAATCTAGAGAAGAGAATCCTGGTGTATCAGCAATCTTCCCTCCATGAACATCATAAAGACTTACAGCCCTTGTAGTATGACGTCCACGACCTAAACTGTCTGAAATCTCACCTGTTTCTAAATGTAACTGCGGAGCAATACGGTTCAACAAGGTTGATTTTCCAACACCTGTCTGTCCCATAAAAACTGTTATTTTATTAGTCAAGAGCGGTAATAGTTCTTCCAAACTGAAGACAAAATCAAAACCAATTTTTTGATACTGTTTTTGAATGGCCTTCATTTCTGAATCATCTTCAACCAAATCCATCTTAGAAATATAAATTACAGGTTTTATATTTTTATGCTCTAGTAAAACCAAAAAACGGTCCAGAAGATTACTATTGAAATCCGGTTCCTTAGCAGACATAATGACCACAGCCTGATCTATATTGACAATGGGTGGGCGCACTAAGCTATTGATTCGTTGACCAATTTTAAGGATATAACCTTCTGAATTTTCCTCTGCTGAAAATTCGACAAAGTCCCCAACGTAAGGTGTTTGTCCTTTTTTTCTAAAATTTCCTCGCGCACGCGTCTGGTATACAACACCATCATGCTCTACATAATAGAAACCTGCCAGTGCTTTGATAATTCTTCCTTGCAAGTGAACTCCTCAATCGTTTAATAGCCCTATTATACCACAAAACAACACGCTTTTCTGATCCAAAACAAACCACATTCCCATTTCCTTAAGCTCCTTGCATTTTTAGTAATTTGCAGTATAATAATCCTATCACTGCGGAGGTGGTGGAATGGCAGACACGCATGCTTCAGGCGCATGTGCTTTTTCAAGCGTGAGGGTTCAAATCCCTTTCTCCGCATAGCTGAAAATCCCACTGAAATTCAGTGGGATTTTTGAATTATAGACCTGATTCACTCAAAGCATCTGATAAGTGTGCAAAATCAGAAATAGATAGAGCCTCTCCACGAATAGAAGGTTTTATATCAGCAATTTCCAAAGCCTGCTCAAGTTTGGTTTTCACTTCTTCAGATTTACCAAAATGATTTGTTAAATTATTCCACAATGTCTTACGACGATGGACAAAGCTAGCCTTAGCCACTCGGAAAAGGAAATCCTCATCTTTAACTTCAACCAACGGTTGTTCACGGCGCGTCATCTTCAAAATTGCCGAGTCAACATTCGGGGCTGGTACAAAGACTGTACGAGGGACAACAAATGCCACTTTAGCGGTCATATAATACTGTACAGCAATTGATAGAGAACCATAAGCCTTGCTATTAGGCTCTGCAGAAATGCGGTCAGCAACCTCTTTTTGCATCATAACAACAAATTCTGCAAAAGGAATCTTACTCTCAATCAAATGCATCAAGATTGGCGTCGTAATATAATATGGCAAATTGGCGACTACCTTAATTGGTAGTTCTGGATTTTTAAACTCTTTGACACGTGTCTGTAAATCCGCCTTGAGAACATCTTCATTAATTACGTTAACATTTTCATGATCACGTAATGTATCCTCTAAAATCGGAACCAAGCGATCATCAATTTCAAAAGCCATAACTTCCGCAGCATTTTCAGCTAAGAATTCTGTTAATGCTCCGATACCAGGTCCAATTTCGATTACATTGACATTTTTATCGATCTCTGCCGTATCAACAATTTTTTGTAAAATATTTGTATCTGTTAAGAAGTTCTGTCCAAAAGACTTCTTAAAGGTAAAGCCATGGCGTTCAAGGACAGCCTTGGTCACCCTATAATCTGCAATTCTCATTTATTCTCTTTTCTTATTATTTTCTCGATTTTAATATTTGGACACAAAACAGGTCCAAACCCTTAATTATCCCAACCTCAATAATAAGCTACTTAGTAGCGATTTGATGTTAAAATCACTGGTAATCTAGTAATTTGACATAGCCTCTTCTAGCTCCTCTAATGTGATTCCAAACAATTCCAAACGCTTTAAAAGCTGCTTTCCATTGCAATAACCAATACGAAGCACCTCGCCCAAATATTCTCGACGCTTTCGACTATCTGCTCCCATTAGTAGCCCTAACTTCATAAGATTTGATTTACTAATATCAAACTGATTATCATCATCGTAACTACCTAAAACTCCAGATAAGGCCTTTTGAAGATCCTCAAAACTCGCATGCTCAACACCCAATGAACGACCTTTAGTCTTAGATTTTGGTGTTGCTTCCCCACGGTTTAAAAAAGCATGCTTTGCTGTCGGAACAGCTTCCATAATGATTTTACGGATACGTTCACCATTATAGTCTGGGTCAGTAAAAACAATTACTCCGCGTAAGTCATTAAGCTTATCGATACGCTCTAAGTCATCCTCATTAATAGCGGATCCTCTAGTCTCATAGGTATCCACCTCATAAAAACGTCTCAAATTTGCCGTATCATCCTTACCTTCTACGACGATGACTTCTTGAATCTTTATTCTATTCATCCAGACCAAAAATCCTCATCGCATTGTCATAAGTAGCCCTAGCCACTTCTTCACTCGTTAAACCACGAAGCTCAGCAATCTTGTCTACTACGTAACGTGTATAGCCTGTACGATTCTCACGACCACGTTTGGGAACAGGTGCCAAATACGGTGCATCCGTTTCAACCAGAATCTTATCTAAAGGTAACTTCTGAGCAGCTTCTTGGACATCCAAAGCCTTCTTAAAAGTTACAACACCTGAAAATGAAATCATCATTCCAAGATCAACAAATTTTTGAGCCATTTCTAGGGATCCTGAGTATGAGTGCATAATCCCCCCACGAGGACCAACACCAACTTCTTTAATAACAGCGTAAGTATCCTCAAGTGCATCACGTGTATGGACAACAAAAGGTAAATTGTGTTCCTTTGACAAAGCTATTTGACGCTTAAAGACATCAATCTGAGTTTCTTTAGGATCTTCCATCCAATAATAATCCAAACCGATTTCCCCAAGTGCCACAACTTTCGGATTATCCAATTGTGATACAATCATATCCTCAATTTCCTGAGAATAGGACCCCGCTTCCGTAGGATGCCATCCAATCGTACTATATAATTGATCATATCTCTCTGATAGTGCTAAAGATTTATTTATTGTTGGTTTATCAAAACCAACAATATTCATTTTAACAACACCTAGTTCAGCTGCAAAATCTATTTCTTCTTGTTCTTTTCCTGCAAAATTATCCACATTAAGATGGGTATGCGTATCAAAAATTTCAATCATAGCTCTATTATAACAAAAACGAGCGAGCATAGCTCACTCACCTTTTCATTTTATTAAACAAAGAGTCGCATATATTCCTTCTTTGTACAACGATTCATTACAATATCCTGTCTATTCGCTTGACGAAGAATAGTCTCAGCCTCCTCATTCTCAAGACCAATTTGACTCCAAAAAACTGTTGCATCCGTTTCAAGAAAATCATAGGCAACATCTGGTAAAAACTCACTTCGTCTAAATACATCAACAATATCAATCGAAAATGGGATATCTTTAAGATGAGCATAAACATGCTCTCCTAGAAGCTCCTGACCTTCTAGTTTGGGATTTACTGGTATAATACGATAACCAGCAGCTTGTAGAAAATGAGCAACCTGATAAGATGCTGCCTCCTTGCGATGAGATAAACCAACAATTGCAATCGTCTTTGCAGATTTTAAATAAGATTCTATAACCTCATCACTAGGATTTTGAAATGAATAAGACATATGATTCTCCTCGTCGTTTGAATAAACTAAAAATAAAAATCCCCAAACGGGACTGTGACGATTAGTTAGCTAAGCTCGGCAACGATAGCTTTAATTTGTTCTTTTGTATGTACACCTGCTACTTGCTTAACAACCTCACCATCTTTTTTGAAGAGTAAAGTTGGAATAGACATAATTCCAAACTTCTGAGCTGTTTCTGGGTTCTCATCAACATCAATTTTAACAATCTTAAGTTCATCTTCTGAAATTTCTTCAGAAAGTTGCTCAAGAATTGGTGCTTGCATCAAGCAAGGCCCACACCAAGTTGCCCAAAAATCAATCAAAACGAGGCCTTCAGCTGTTTCTTGTTCAAATGAAGCATCTGTTACTACTTGTGTCATTTAATCATCCTCCTAGACATTATAAAACTTTTGTAGACCTATTCTATATGATTCTAAAGGCTATTGCAAGAATTTGACACATACATAAAAAATTCTTATCAAATATTAGTCATTACCTATCATAGACATCACTTGCCCACAGCCAGTCTTGGGAGTATAATAATAAAAAACTATAAAAATAGAAATGAGTAAATATGGATAAAGATGCAATGATTACCTATCTCATAGGTGAACTCAAAAAAGAAAATCTAGAACTACATGATTTGATTATCCCAGAAGAACTCGAGGAAAAACAAAAACTTCTCAGAGCACTCTTTAATACACGTAAACCAATGGCAGCATCAACACAATTCTTAACAATCCAAGACCTTTACCTACAAGTTAGAAAAGGGGAAAGAGGATTTGTACAACTCAGTTCGCTCCAGACCATTCCACAAGATGATCGAATCTACCTCTGGAAAGGTGATATTACAAGACTCGAAGTAGATGCAATCGTAAATGCAGCTAATAAAACCTTACTTGGATGTATGAAACCACTTCATGATTGTGTAGATAACGCCATTCATACATACGCAGGTGTTCAGTTACGCCAAGCTTGTTTCGAGCTCATCTTAGAACAAGGATATGAAGAACCCGTTGGCATGGCTAAAATCACCCCAGCTTACAATCTTCCTTCTGCCTTTGTCATTCATACAGTAGGTCCAAAAATAGTAGACCAACCGACACAAATTGATGAAGATCTTTTAGCAAAAAGTTATCTTTCAGTATTAGCACTAGCTGAGAAAAATAACATTGAATCAATTGCTATACCATGTCTATCAACTGGAGATTTCAATTTTCCAAAACAAGAAGCTGCCAAAATCGCCATTCAAACAGTCAAAACCTTTATTGACGAGTCAAGTATAATAAAAAAAGTAATATTTAACGTATTTGATGATGAAAATTTAGCTATTTATAAAAAACTCCTTGCCAAATAAAAGAAGAAAATCGATTTGATTTTCTTCTTTTTTATTGCATAACTGAATGCTCTTTTAAAAGATTAAAAAATGACGAATAATCTCTTTTAAGATTGACAAAACTACCGTCCTTAGACAAGAAACTATGTTCAGAAACAGCTGTACAAACAAGGATTCCGTTTTGATTTACCATATTGTATACAAAAGTAAGTTTAGCAGATTTAACTCTTTTAACATTAATCTCGATAGAAATTACATCTGCAAAAGTAGAAGTAGCTTTATAGTCACAGGAAATTGAAGTAACAGGAGAGATAATTCCCTCCTCTTCAATTTTTTCATAAGGCCAACCTATCTCTCTTAGAAAAAAAGTTCTCGCCTCTTCCATCCACCGAACATAATTAGAATGATGAGTAATACCCATTCGATCTGTTTCATAATACTGGACCTCGTGTTTACAAATAAACATAAGAACCTCCAAAAAGACTAAGAAATAAAATCTAAAATATCATCCTCAGAAAGAGATGAGTCACATACAACCTTAGCAGCTCCATTTTCTGAAACAAAGAGAGCAGGAACTGTAGCAATACCATATCTTTTACGTAAAGCTTGAATATCTTCTAATTCTTCACTATTTTCGCTATTAATATAGAAAATAGTAAGATTTGAATTACGTGCCACATTTGATAATTTAGGTTCAAAAAGTTGACAATATGGACAAGAAGGACGTCCAATAAATAAAATAAATTTATCAGCTGTATCAATATTCTCCTTGGCCGAAGAAACAGAAATAGGTGTAAAAGCAGATGCAAAATTTGACATAATAATACCTCTCGAATAAAAATCTATTCATATAATATCTTAAAAACGTGAAATTAACAAGAAAATAAAACAAAAAAAGCTAGACCTAGGTCTAGCAATGAGAATTATACTCCGCCAGTAGGACTCGAACCTA